>NZ_JBLBUC010000051.1:0-942 GCF_047290665.1 Streptococcus lishijunsis
GTTCCTTAGCGAGGAAGTTTCCAGATTCGTAGTGTCTCAAATCAATCCCAATAAAAGCATTGATTTGATTGGCGGAGTGAAACCTACGAATATCCCCTAATTCGCCGATGATAGATGTGGCCGTTGTTTCAGCGATACCAGGGATTGAGAGAAGAATCTCGTACTCTGGTAAGGGCTGAGCTAGTTCCACCATATCGTCTAAGACTGCCTGTCTCTGTTCAGAAAGTCTAAGCAATTCTTTTGCATAGTAACGGACCTCTTCCAGTATTGGAGAGGTTTTCTTGACGGCACAATAAGATTGATTAGCTAGTGCTATTAGCTTCTCTGCTAAGTATGCCACACGCTTGTCCGAAATCCGTTTTGAAGTGGATTGACGAATGCTTTCTGAGAGTTTATCCTTGCTTAACTCAAGCACGAAGTCCTTACAAGGAAAAGCTATAACTAAGTTCCAGTATTGTTCACCAGTTGGTGTTGACAAAAGATTTTCCAATTCAGGGAAAGTGACCTGTAAGACCTTGTGCAGGCGGTTTTTAGCTCGAACAATATCCTCTGTCAGATTCTGATAGAAGCGACTGAGATCACGCAAGCTTTGGTAGACAGCTTCCTGAACATAGCTGGATTTGCGGTTGAGTACAAACTGAGACTGAGCCAGTTTTTCCGCATCGATTTTGTCTGTTTTTCTCACACGCAAGCTATCCAGTTGCTTCTTGGCTTCTAAGGGATTGAGTCGTGTATAAGCGTAGCTATGTTCATCCAGAAAAGCTTGAAGACGACGAGAATAGACACCTGTTGCTTCAAAGATGATTTCTGGCTTGTGAACGGTTTTCAAATCGCCAAGTAGCCGAGAAAAGCCAATGGCATCATTGGACATGGTGTAGTTATGTACCTTCTCGCCATTGACTAGAATGGCTACTTCTGAACTTACCTTACTCACGTCAATTC
>NZ_JBLBUC010000052.1:0-770 GCF_047290665.1 Streptococcus lishijunsis
TTCACCAGCTTCGTTCACATAGTGAACCACAACATTACCCTTCTTCACTTCTGGAGTTGGGTCTGGATCTGGATTTGGTGTCGGTGTTACAGGTTCATATGGCACTGGAGTGTCTACACCTGGGTTATTTGGATCCACAATTGGTGGTGGAATGTAACCCTTCGTTGGATCTTCTGGATCAACTGGTTTCAACGGCTCTGTTGTTCCTGGAACTTTTGGCTCATAGCCTGGAATGTATGGCAACGGTGGATTGTCTTCTGGTACCAATGGTGTTTCATCATATGGTACTGGTGGACGATCTCCTGGGTTGTCTACACCTGGAATGTATGGCAAGTAGCTTCCTGGTTTCTGTGGTTTCTCAGGAGTTGGGCTTACTGGCTCATACGGTACTGGAGTGTCTACACCTGGGTTATTTGGATCCACAATTGGTGGTGGAATGTAACCCTTCGTTGGATCTTCTGGATCAACTGGTTTCAACGGCTCTGTTGTTCCCGGAACTTTTGGCTCATAACCTGGGATGTATGGCAACGGTGGATTGTCTTCTGGTACCAATGGTGTTTCATCATATGGTACTGGTGGACGATCTCCTGGGTTGTCTACACCTGGGATGTATGGCAAGTAGCTTCCTGGTTTCTGTGGTTTCTCAGGAGTTGGGCTTACTGGCTCATACGGTACTGGAGTGTCTACACCTGGGTTGTTTGGATCCACAATTGGTGGTGGAATGTAACCCTTCGTTGGATCTTCTGGATCAACTGGTTTCAACGGCTCTG
>NZ_JBLBUC010000053.1:0-753 GCF_047290665.1 Streptococcus lishijunsis
CCACGTGAGGAAAACTACACAGTAACCGTCCCATACAAACCACTCGGAAGTTATGTGCCAGTCGATCCAGATGGTAACCCAATTGGACCTAAGACCCCAATTGAAAACGATCCAAGTGATCCAACTAAACCAAGCAAGGATCCATACGACAAGCCAACTATCCCAGGTTATGACAAACCAAGTCAAGACTTCACTCCAGACCCTGAAAACCCAGGTAAGGATATCCCAGTACCATATACCCCATCTATCGTACCAGTTGATCCAAACGATCCAAAAGAGCCAGGTACACCAATTGATCCAAACAATCCAGATGGACCAAAATGGCCAGATACTAAACTCTACAAAGATACGTCAGAATTGACGGTTCACTACGTTGATGAAAATGGTAACAAGGTCGCTGAGGATAAGAAGACAAGCGTTGACGTTCACCGTAAGTTGTACATCAATGCCGTGACAGGTGAGTTCTGGTCAACAGCTGATTACAGCACAGGTAAAGCCATGACTGACGCTGAAGTAGCAGCAGTGCCATGGGTAGCCGACCAAGCTGACTACAGCGCTGTAACAACACCAGTTGTCAATGGTTATGTGGCAAGCACTGAAACGGTTAAATCAACAGGCGCAACAACGAAAGCTGATAAGCAAGTTGATGGTGTTAAAGTTGATACTGATAACACAGACGGTGCCTTCGCAGACGAAGCAACTGTTGTCTACAAACCAGTAGGAAGCTACGTACCAGTTGATCCAGATGGTAAC
>NZ_JBLBUC010000054.1:0-727 GCF_047290665.1 Streptococcus lishijunsis
AGTACATTTATGGTATAATGTATTTATGGCATATTCATTAGATTTTCGTAAAAAAGTTCTCGCATACTGTGAGAAAACCGGCAGTATTACTGAAGCATCTGTTACGTTCGATATTTCACGCAACACGATTTATCAATGGCTAAAATTAAAAGAGACTACAGGCGAGCTTCATCACCAAGTTAAGGGAACCAAACCAAGAAAAGTTGATAGAGAAAAATTAAAGAATTATCTTGAACCTCATCCAGATGCTTATTTGACTGAAATAGCTTCTGAATTTGACTGTCATCCAACAGCTATTCATTACGCACTCAAAGCTATGGGATATAGTCGAAAAAAAAGAGTTGTACCTACTATGAACAAGACCCTGAGAAAGTAAATCAGTTCCTTAAAAAATTTAATAACTTCAGTTACCTGACACCAGTTTATATTGATGAGACAGGGTTTGAGACATATTTTCATCGAGAATATGGTCGATCTTTGAAAGGTCAGTTGATCACAGGTCAGGTCTCTGGAAGAAGATTCCAGCGGATATCTTTAGTCGCAGGTCTCATAAACGGTGAGATTATAGCCCCGATGACATACAAAGAAACCATGACTAGTGACTTTTTTGAAGCTTGGTTTAAAACATTCTTACTACCTACTTTAGATAAACCGTCTGTTATCATTATGGACAATGCAAGGTTTCATAGGATGAGTAAGCTAAAAGAGTTATGCAAGGATCAGGGGC
>NZ_JBLBUC010000055.1:0-700 GCF_047290665.1 Streptococcus lishijunsis
GTCTTGATGAAATTGTCTGGCTAAGTGATTAGGAATCGGTGCCTCGTTCTTCCCTTTGGAGGATGGCTTGAAGGCTGCTTTTTGGTAAACGGACACCAAGTTGAGTCTCTTCATGATGCGACCAATCCGACGACGAGACAGGGTGATACCGCTACTCTCCAGACATTTCTTAATCTTTCTAGTACCGTATCTGGACTTACTTTCTAGAAAAATGTGCCTAACTCTTTTTTCAAGTTTTACCTCAGATACTGGCTCAGAAGCTTTGTAGTAATAGCTTGATCGTGGGATGTTTAGCCAACGACACATAGCTGAAATGCTGTATTTCTCCTTGTTAGCAGTGATTAGTTGCCTTTTTGTGCCATAATCACTGCCGCTTGCTTTAGGATATCTAATTGCATTTCTAGCTCTTTATTTCTTTTTCTTAGAGCAATGAGTTCACGCTGCTGGTCGGTTAGATTATCAACAGACTTGAAAGAACCCGTTGTTTTGGCTTGTCTTACCCACTTATCAAAGGTTGAAGGGGTCAAGTCATACTCTTTGATCAGAGCACTTCGTTTCATCCCAGCATTGTAAAGGTCCACGATTTGTTGCTTAAACTCATCAGTGAATTGGCGACGTACTTTTCTAGACATAAAATTCTCCTTTTTTCTTTAGTGTAGAACACTTTATAAATATTGTCTAGTTTAGTGTAACCGATTCA
>NZ_JBLBUC010000056.1:0-686 GCF_047290665.1 Streptococcus lishijunsis
AGTGCTAGTTAAATTCAAAATAGTTCATATTGTAGTCCATTAGGATTTGTATGAGTCTAATTTATACTCCAGATAAGCTTCTAGCAAGCGAGTGTTCAATATCAAATAAAGCACACAACTTAGAGAAACGAGCTTCAGTACTTCGTCTCATAGCCAACAATCTCCAATCATTGTGCTTCTTACCCCCCCTTCCGGCAACTCCTCTGCTACTTTGCTATCATGAACAGAAGCTGGTGTGACGATGTAGTTTAGAATATAGCCTGATAAGGTGACTAACATATGAACCTTAAACTCATAAAACCAACTGTGTTTAGACGCATTGTAGTCAATGTCTTCCAGTCCATCCAAAATGTTTACGCGACAATTCCTAACAGACTGGCAAAGCGATAAAGGAAAACTATCTATGATAACAATGGCTTGAGAAGACATTTGGGTATTCATAGTTTGCCGAATGAGTTGTAGCAACCCAATCAACTGTCCAAAACAACAATTAAAACGACTTCTCTCAAGCATTCTACCCCAAGGAAATAGGCGATAAATTTTGATAATTGCGTTATATTCTATTTTAAATGATGAGATTTAGCGGTATACTGTAAGTGGCTCATTTGGACAACTTCCTGTTTGTTTCATCACTTACAGTCTAGTCCTTTTGGGCTTTTTCTTCTATTGTGAATTTGACTAGCACC
>NZ_JBLBUC010000057.1:0-638 GCF_047290665.1 Streptococcus lishijunsis
GTCCTAAAGGCTGTTAAAAGAGTAGATAGTTTGCTTGATGATAAAAAGCGTTATCGTTTCTTTAAAACAGAAGCCCCTCATCAGAAAATCAAGGCGGACGTCATTTATATTGAGGGTGACGGGGTCAGGGTGAAAACGACCTCAGGCGATGAGCGCTCTAACACCGATTTAGCTCATTTTCTCGTTCACACAGGATCAAAGAGAATAGCGCCTAACCGTTTTATTTTAGAGAATAAGTATGAGATTATTGATGTTGATTATGAGTTGGCTAGGGATAACTTGCTCGATTATCTCTATAACCATTTTCAGATTACAGACAAAACCGTTCTGATTTCGAATTCTGATAATGGAGCAGGCTATACCAAGCAGGTTTTTACCAATATTAAAAAAGCGCTCGGTATCAAGCGACACGAACATTTTTGGGATCTTTATCATGTTAATGATTTGATCAAAACAACCTTACGTCCTTACTCACCTGAGTTGAGAAATAGCTTCTTTAAAGCTATTAAAGAACACGATTTAGGTCTCCTTAAAACAAGCCTAGATACCTTCGAGTCATTGATGGACTCAGAAGAAGAGCTCGAGCGTTTCTTGATATTTAAGCGTCGCTTAATGAGAGGATTCAAAGATACGAAGCC
>NZ_JBLBUC010000058.1:0-585 GCF_047290665.1 Streptococcus lishijunsis
GATAGCGTGATCGCTAAAGTTGACATCACACTGGCAGACGGCACTGTCATCAAAGCTGGTACTGATCTAGCTGAGTACACTGAGCGCACTTATAACGAAGAAACAGGACTTTATGAGTTAACGTTCAAAGAAGAGTTCCTCAAACAAATTCCACGCTCAAGCGAATTTGGTGCAGATGCATTCCTAGTTGTAAAACGCATCGCAGTTGGTGAGATTGAAAATGAGTACACGCTCTACGTCAACGGCAATCCAGTCAAATCGGAAGTGGTGCGCACTACAACTCCTGAGCCTGTGAAGCCTGAGACATCTCAGCCAGTGACTCCAGTATCGCAAACACCAGCGACACCAGTCGCACCAAGTCCAGCAACTCCAGCGGTTGCCAAAGCGCAAGCTCTCCCTCAAACAGGTGAAGAAAGCTCTATTTTGGCTTACTTGGCAGGTGGCTTTATGACACTTGTGGGGCTTGTTGGTGTTCGCAAACGTAAAGAAAACTAATAGATATTGAGCGGATTTATCCGCTCTCTAAAGGTAGCAGATATTCGACCTCCTAGTTTTAAAATGAATATATATGTGTGTCTGCTGTCT
>NZ_JBLBUC010000006.1:0-84911 GCF_047290665.1 Streptococcus lishijunsis
TTTCTTTAGTGTAGAACACTTTATAAATATTGTCTAGTTTAGTGTAACCGATTCAATAATAGTGTAAAGGAGACAAGCTATGATTGAGTTAAGTCACGTATCCAAAGTGATTAAGAGTAACCTTATTTTACAAAAGATGTCCTTTAGCATTGGTAAAGGTGAGTGTGTGGCCTTGATAGGTCCTAATGGCGCTGGTAAGACGACCTTGATGAGGTGTTTGTTAGGTGACAGTTTAATTAGTTCAGGGCGTATTAGCATCAATGGGCTATCACCTCGCGATGATAAACTTAAACAGACAGTGGCTTTTTTGCCACAAGAAAATGCTTTGCCAAAAGACTTAAAAGTGATTGAACTGCTTCATTTTTTTCAAGAGATTTATAAATCGCCCCTTTCTGAGGTAGAGATAGATGCTCTTTTGGGATTTACAGATGAGCAAAAGCAACAATTTGCCGGTAAGTTATCAGGTGGGCAAAGACGCCTCTTGTCTTTTATCTTGACCTTAATCGGAAAGCCATCTGTTCTCTTTTTAGATGAGCCGACGGCAGCTATGGATACTTCGACACGCAAGCGTTTTTGGGAGATTGTGGGCCACTTGAGGGAACAGGGTGTGACGATAGTGTATTCGTCTCATTATATCGAAGAAGTAGAGCATACCGCAGGGCGTATCTTAGTGCTACATAAGGGGCAGCTCATCAAAGACACTACCCCTTATCAGATGCGTTCAGAAGAGCGTGAAAAGCAATTTACGCTACCAAAAGAGTATATGAGCATACTGGATGATTTAGATGATGTCCGTGACATTGCTGACACCTTAGATAGCTTTAGCTTTAAGACTAAAGATCCTCGGAGAGTATGGCATTTGTTAGAGCGCTTGGAGTGTCCTATAGCAGATATTGAGATGGTCAATAAAACCTTGCTCGATAGCTTATTTGATAACACAGAGGAGGTCCTCAAATGATTGCTTTATTAAAAATCGACTATTTACAGACGAAACGTCAGTGGCTTGCCTTTGTGATGGGGATTGGTATGCCAGTCTTGTTTTTCCTTTTGTTTTCTTCTATGTTTACCAACTCTACCGATGATTTTCATGAGTTGACACGCAACTATCTGTTGACCATGACAGGCTTTAGCATGAGTGGTTTTGGTTTGTTTAGTTTTCCTAGTATTTTAGACGATGATAAAAGAACAAACTGGTTTACCCAGATTCAGCACTCTCCAATCACCCTTAGCTGTTATTATGGTATCAAATTGTTGAGAGTTATTATCTGCTATATCCTAGCTATTGTGGTTAATTTTACGGTAGGGGCACTCTTTCGTGAGGTGAGAATGCCTGCTTTTGATTGGTTGATGTCGGCTATTTTGTTGCTTTTAGGCAGTTTAATCTATCTGGCTATTGGGTTGCTATGTTCAACGATTACGTCAAAGCAGTTAATGATGGGTTTATCTAATATCTTATTTTTTGTCTTGGCTATTTTTGGAGGTTCTTGGATGCCTTATGAAGTTCTTCCGTCTTGGATGCAGCAAGTAGCTCATGTGATGCCTAGTTATCATGCTAATCAGCTGGTATTGACTTTTGTCAATAAAGGTCAGCTAAATGTCTTATCATTTTGTATAGTTCTTGGCTATGCTGTAGTTATTACTATGATAGCGATCTTTCTTCGAAAACGACAAGAGGTGAATTGATGTGAAGGCTTTTTGGCAGTTCCTAAAGGACAAACATTCGATGTACTACGTCTCTTTACTGTATCTGATTTTTCCCTTTTATTATTCCTTAACAGGTGTGTATGATAGCTATGTCCTTAGCTTGACGGTCTTATTTATGGCTAGCTATCTAGGACTGTTGTCACGGCCTAAGGGTTTGTTGGTAAATGTCTTGTGGGTTTATCTATGTGTGTATGTCCTTGTGATGACTTACACGCAGTCACCACAGATGAGCATGTTTTCCTTTTATTTATCCAATATTTTGACATGGCATTTCCAAGATGATAGTAAATTAAGTTTTCGCTATGTGACGTTTTATGCTTTGATGATAGCTCTTTTATACCCTATTACCGTAGGGGTGAGTATTGAAGTGACTATTTTTCTTTTGGTGATGTGGTTTGTCAATATCGGGATGATGTATGGTATGCAAGTGGAGATTTATCAGAGACGTCTAGAGACAGAATTGAGCGCTAAAAATGAGTCTATCAACTTGCTACTAGCTGAAAATGAGCGTAATCGCATTAGTTAGGATTTACATGATACGCTAGGTCATGTTTTTGCGATGATGAGTGTCAAAAGTGAGCTCGCTTTGACCTTACTAGAGCAGAAGCACTATGAGCAAGCCAAAAAAGAGATTACAGAATTACAAATCATTAGTCGCAAATCGATGAAAGAAGTCAGAGAGTTAGTCCATACGATTAAACACCATAGCTTTGAGACAGAGTTACGTATCTTAGCAGATATGCTAGAGTTGGCAGAGATTGAGGTGAGCGTTAAGCAAGAGCCTATCTTAATGACTAGTGAACAAGAGACGATTTTGAGCATGGTATTACGAGAGCTATGCAATAACCTCATCAAGCACGCTAGATGTCAGCATTGTTGTATTAGCGTTTATGCTAGTCAATCAAGTCTTCATCTGAGTATTGAGGATGATGGTGTTGGCTTTTCAGATATTACTGGTCAAGAGTTGGCGGCGATCAAAAATCGCCTTTTGCCTTATGGAGGGCAGGTGGAGATTGTCTCAGCTTACAGTCCTACGCATATCCAAGTTGACTTGCCTAGAGAGGAGTCTATGTGAAATTATTGGTAGCAGAAGATCAGAGTATGCTAAGAGATGCTATGTGCCAGCTTCTTAGTATGCAAGAAGGTGTTACAGAGGTTCTACAAGCCTCAAGCGGTACAGAAGCCATGGCTATACTCGCTAAAGAAGCGATAGATGTGGCTGTCTTAGATATCGAAATGCCAGAAGCTAGTGGCTTAGATGTCTTAGACTGGGCTAAAAAAGAGGTTCCTACTATTAAAATCATCATTGTCACGACCTTTGAGCGTCCAGGCTATTTTGAAAGAGCCTTAAAGTCTGGTGTGGATGCTTTTGTGCTAAAAGAAAGACGCATTGCAGATTTGATGAGCACGATTAGACATGTCTTAGAGGGGCAAAAAGAGTATTCGCCTGAGCTAATGGCAGGCTACTTTACACAGCAAAACCCTCTAACCCATCAGGAACAAACCTTATTAAGGGCTGTGGCTAAAGGTTTATCAAACAAAGAGATTGCTAAAGAGTTGTTTTTATCCAATGGGACAGTTCGTAATTACATGTCCACGATTTTGACCAAGCTAGATGCAGACAATCGTACAGACGCTCTACGTATTGCCAATGATAAGGGATGGCTTTAAAAGCGCTACCTGCGCTTTTTTTGCTGTCTGATATAACAGGTGGGAGCTTTTATTAGGGCAATTACTTTTTAGACATAGTGTTAATAAGCGACTAAAATAATGAGAAAAAAATGACAACTATATTGCAAGTAAATGAGACACGTGTTATACTAATGGCGTTAGAAATGAGGTATGTTATGGAAACCATAATTGTAACAAACTTTGCAGTGGAAAGCCAAGCCTACCAAGCTTTTTCTGAAATCAAGAACAGTAGAAGTAACGCCCTGTCTTTGATTTCACAAGCTGCCTTGGTGGTTAAGGTTGATGAGCATGTGAAGATTTTGGAGTCTTTCAATGACTCGTCTAATGACGAAACCATTGTTGGCGGTATTGTCGGTGGTCTTATCGGCGTTTTAGCAGGTCCTATTGGCTTGATTTTTGGCTCTGCGATTGGTGTCTTAGCAGGTGCTGCTATTGATGATAATGCTGATGATAAGGAATCTCTCTTGATTGAGCAGGTGATGCAAGATATTACTAGCGCTGATGGTGTGACCTTGGTCGCTTTTGCGCAAGAAGAAGATGGTCAGCTCTATGATAGCATTATGGCCAAATTTGACACAGCAACGACACGCTATGATGCGGCAGAAGTGGCAGATGAGCTCTCTTTGGCACATAAAATGGAAGCTGATTTGAAAAAACAAGCTAGCCTTGAGTTGCGTAAGGAAAAACGTCAGAATCGTCAAAAACGTCATCAAGACCGCAAGGAAGAGATGAAACGTTATTTTGATGCCTTAAAAAGCAATTCAAAACACTAGGAGGCGTCCATGGTATCCAATCGTATTTTGTCCTTTATTGCTGGCCTTATCTTAGCTTTGGTTGGTATTTATCTCTTTTTTGTACCATCTGTAGATTTGTTTTCACTGAGTTGGCTTTTAGCGCTAGCCTTTTTAGTAGGAGCTATGGCAGAAATCATTCGTTACTTTAGTACAGATAAGGCCTATCGTAATATCTGGCTCTTGTTGGCAGCTATTATTTCTGGTTTGTTTGGGATTTATTTGCTCTATGGTTACTTTTTGACCTTGCCTATTATTGTACCGACTGTGGTTGGTTTTTGGATTTTACTCTTAGGTTTTGTTCGCTTGTTCCAAAGCTTTGGGACAAGTAGTCAAGCCAGCACGGCAGCTAAACAGTTATGGCATGCCGTAGGAATGATTATTTTAGGTGTCGTTTTGATGTTTAATCCTTTGTTAGCTAGTATTATTGTCGCTTATGTGGTGGCTATTACCTTGATTTATCAAGGCTTTGTGCTGATGATTATGACCTTTAAGCCTTAAGGATGATGATTATTATTTAGACTGAGAAAGAGGTGAGTGATAAGCTCAGCTCTTTTTTGTCATCA
Source organism: Streptococcus lishijunsis (assembly GCF_047290665.1). Taxonomy (NCBI): domain Bacteria; kingdom Bacillati; phylum Bacillota; class Bacilli; order Lactobacillales; family Streptococcaceae; genus Streptococcus; species Streptococcus lishijunsis. The sequence goes on from NZ_JBLBUC010000006.1 coordinate 4,754, forward strand.
AACTTTAACTTGTGTCATAGACGCTTTTTCTTTACAATAAAGCTATGGACTTGAAAGAAGAAATCAAGCATTTAGCCCAATCTATTGGTATTTCTAAGATAGGATTTACCACAGCTGATGATTTTGCTTATCTTGAAAAATCACTGCGCCTTGCTGTCGAAGAAAAGCGTCAGTCAGGGTTTGAGTATAAGGTGATTGAAGATCGTATTTACCCAGAGCGCTTGCTGGAAGGCGCAAAGACCATTATCTCAATTGCGGTTGCTTACCCGCATAAACTTCCCCAACAACCGCAGAAAACCACTTATAAGCGAGGAAAATTCACCCCTAATTCCTGGGGTTTAGATTATCATCATGTGGTCGGTGATAAGTTGGAGCGCTTAGCGCGTGGCATCGAGGATTTATGCGACGGTGTCTCCTTTAAGCAAAAAGCTATGGTTGATACAGGGGCTTTGGTGGATACGGCAGTAGCTAGGCGAGCAGGTATTGGCTTTATCGGAAAAAATGGTCTGGTCATCTCCAAAGAGTTTGGCTCTTATATGTTTTTGGGAGAGTTAATCACTAATTTAGAGATTGAGCCAGACAGCCCAGTAGATTACGATTGCGGTGATTGCACAAGATGTTTAGAGGCTTGTCCGACATCCTGTTTGATTGGTAATGGCAGTATGGATGCTAAGCGTTGCTTGTCTTTTCAAACGCAAGATAAAGGCATGATGGCGCTAGAGTTTCGCAAGAAAATCAAGACCGTCATCTATGGTTGTGATATTTGTCAGATTTCTTGCCCTTATAATAAAGGACTTGATAATCCACTAGCAACACCGATAGAGCCTGATTTAGCACATCCTGAGTTGATTCCTTTTTTAGAATTATCTAATAAACAATTTAAAGAACGTTTTGGCATGGTTGCGGGTTCTTGGCGGGGTAAAAATATTTTACAGCGAAATGCGATTATCGCTCTAGCCAACAGCCATGACCGCTCCAGTGTGCCTAAGCTGCTTGAAATCATTGACAAAAATAACAATCCTATCCACACGGCTACGGCTATTTGGGCTTTAGGTGAGATTGTCAAAAAACCAAACAGTGAGATGATAGCCTTTTTAGAAGCTATAAAGACCGAGGATCAAGCAATTGAAGAGGAGCGTTCGGCAGTTCTTTTGCGATGGCAAAATAGCTAGTCTTATGTTAAAATAGATGAGATTATACTAAGAAAACGAGGTATGTAATATGGATATGGCAGAAATTCGCCAAAAAATAGTAGCCAATCAAGAGAAGTTGACTAGCTTCAGGAGGTCTCTTTGACTTAGAACGATTAGAAGAAGACATCGCCCTCTTAGAAAATCGGATGACAGAGCCAGATTTTTGGGATGATAATATCGCTGCCCAAAAAACCTCACAAGAATTAAGTGAACTCAAGCAAACCTATGACAATTTTCATACCATGGAAAGTCTGTGCGAAGAGACAGAGTTGATGCTTGAGCTGTTAGAAGAGGATCCTGACCTTATGGATGAGTTGGAGGAGAGCTTAGCTAAGCTAGAGCGTTTGATGACTAGCTATGAGATGACGCTCCTTTTGTCAGAACCTTATGATAATAACAATGCTATTCTTGAGATTCATCCTGGCTCAGGTGGTACCGAAGCTCAGGATTGGGGCGATATGTTACTTAGGATGTATACACGCTATGGTAATGCCAAGGGCTTTAAGGTAGAAGTCCTTGATTATCAAGCAGGTGATGAGGCAGGTATAAAGTCTGTGACGCTTTCTTTTGAAGGCCCTAATGCCTACGGTCTTTTGAAGTCTGAGATGGGGGTTCATCGCTTAGTGAGGATTTCGCCTTTTGACTCAGCTAAGCGTCGTCATACGTCTTTTACATCTGTTGAGGTCATGCCAGAGTTGGATGATACCATTGAGGTGGATATCCGTGATGATGATATCAAGATGGATACCTTTCGCTCAGGCGGAGCTGGTGGGCAAAATGTCAACAAAGTCTCAACAGGTGTACGTCTCACCCATATTCCAACAGGAATTGTCGTCGCCTCTACTGTTGATAGAACGCAGTACGGTAACCGTGATAGGGCAATGAAGATGCTTCAAGCAAAGCTCTACCAGCTGGAGCAAGATAAAAAAGCCCAAGAAGTTGATGCACTCAAAGGAGACAAAAAAGAGATCACTTGGGGTAGTCAAATTCGCTCATATGTCTTTACGCCCTATACCATGGTCAAGGATCATAGGACTGGTTTTGAAGTGGCGCAGGTCGATAAGGTCATGGATGGTGACATTGACGGCTTTATCGATGCTTATCTCAAATGGCGTATCAACGAAGATTAAAAACTAAAATAAAGGAAATATTATGGCTTTAATAGAAATGCGAGATGTGACGAAGAAATATCGTCGTTCATCAACAGCTCTTAGAGGCATTACACTTAGTGTCAGCCAAGGCGAATTTGTCTATTTGGTAGGTCCGTCTGGAGCAGGGAAATCAAGCTTTATCAAACTACTTTATCGTGAGGAAGCAGTGACGTCTGGTCGATTGAGCGTAGGTAGTGTTGATTTGACTAAGATTAAACGACGTCACATCCCTAAATTAAGACGCAGTATAGGGGTTGTCTTTCAGGATTTTAAGTTGTTGCCGACAAAAACCGTCTATGAAAATATAGCCTTTGCTATGCAAGCTATCGGTAGCAGACGGCGCGATATTAAAAAACGTGTCCCAGAAGTGCTGGATTTGGTTGGTCTAAAGCATAAACAACGCTCTTTTCCACATCAATTATCAGGTGGGGAGCAACAGCGTGTCTCAATTGCGCGTGCGATTGTCAATAACCCTAAATTGCTCATAGCTGATGAGCCGACAGGAAACTTAGACCCTGAGATTTCGATGGAAATCATGAAGGTGTTAGAGCGTATCAATCTACAAGGGACAACGATTATCATGGCAACGCATAATAGCCAAATCGTCAATACCCTACGCCATCGTGTGGTTGCTATTGAGGATGGACGTATTGTCCGAGACGAAGAGAAAGGAGAATACGGTTACCATGATTAGATATTTCTTTAGACCTTTGTGGGAATCTATCAAGAATCTAAAGCGTAATTTTTGGATGGTGTTTGCTTCAGTCACTTCAATGGTGATTACGCTAACGCTTTTAGGGGCAGTCTCTGCTGTTCTTCTTAATATGGAAAAAACAGCTAGCAGTGTGGAAGAAAAGGTTCAGATTCGAGTTTATCTGGACTTTACCTCAACTGATGGACAAGAGCAGGTCACAGACTTGACAGGGGCTAGCGTCACCAATAACGACTATCATAAGATTTATGACCAGATTGCCTCCATTAAGGGGGTTAAGTCGATTAGTTACTCCAGTAAAGATGATGAGCTAAAAAAACTACAAGAAACCAATCCAGATACCTATACCTCCCTTGAGGGTGACGGTAATCCGCTATCAGATGTCTATGATGTCAAAGTCTCACGAGACAATGAAGTTAAGACAGTTGCTGAAGAGATTAAAAAGATTTCAGGTGTTGAGGATGTGACCTACGGAGGTGCAGACACAGACAGTATGATTAGTTTCTTACAAGGTGTGCGTCTTTGGGGAATGGTTGGTGTTGTCGTCTTTATTGTGATTGCCATTTTATTAACCTCAAACACGGTTCGCTTGACTATTCGAGCGCGTAAGCGTGATATTGAAATCATGCGCTTGGTTGGTGCGACCAATGCTTATATCAGAGGACCTTTCTTTTTTGAGGGGATTTGGATTGGTATTTTAGGGGCGATTTTACCAGCTTTAGCTCTTTATTTTGGTTATCATTTTGTCTATAAAGATGTGATATCAACCTATCCAGGCTTCTCCTTTTACACTCCACAGGAGTTTCTGCCATATGCGATAGGAGGGCTCTTTGCCTTTGGTATTATTATCGGCTCTTTTGCCTCTATTTTATCAATGCGTCGCTATTTAAGAGCTTAATGAAAAATACTGCTGACAATCAGCAGTATTTTTTTATGGCGTTAAGAGTCTTTTTTTGAGATTAGTGAGCTGTTCACTTGTGGTAATGGTCGCTAGCTCTGATCCTAAGCTTTGGTTTTGCTCAGGTGTCAGGGCAATCCAATTGTCTTGTGGAAGGGTGACCAGGTTACTCTCAGAGATGAGTTCTTTATCCTCCTTAGCAAAGCCGTAGAGGAGTTTGGCTAGCTTTGAGGTGAAGGTATAGTGGGTCTTTTTCGTTGTTAAGGTGGCTAAAGGGACATTGGCATAGGTGAAGTTAGAGCTGATTTTGATAGCTTCTGTCGGATTTTTCATATCAGGGACAAAATGTTTGCTAGCGGTTTTATCTGAAGCCTTATCACGATAAATCAAGATAGTATCGGTGGCTTTTTTACCAATAGGACTATAGAGGAGCAGATTGTAATAGTTTTGATTAGGAGCTGCGCTGTAGATAGTTTGGGTGCTGGTATCTGTCTTTAGGGCCATACCTGTGTGGTTGACAAAGTGGTCTGTCAGCGCATAAATAGAGGCCACAAAGGTAATAAGCGAGAGACTCCCTAGCAAATAGCACCAAGTCTTTGAGCTAATCAAACACCAACTGACAAATGTCAAGAGTGTAGTGGCTATGATAAGGACAATGATCATTCTTGTTCTCCTTTCTCAGTAGCAATAACCTTACCTTTACGTAACAAGAGGGAGATGAGAAAGCCAATGATGGCAAAGGCTACCCCTATGGCAAATGAGGCATGAAAACCATCAAGGCTTGCTTCAATCGTTTGGTTGGCATATTGGATGGGGTCATCTAATTTTAGATTGTCCAAGGGTTTGTGGGTATTGATAATATTTTGCGTAACGCTAGAGAGCAGTGCGACAACGACAGCTGATGCGATTTGGCGTACAGTGTTGTTGGCTGCGGTAGCATGAGAAGCTTGATGAGGTGGCAAGGCACTCATGGCACTAGCTGTCAGAGGCATAAGCACAACTGCGATCCCAAACATTCGGACGGCATATAGCAGTGTAATAAAATGAACAGGCATATCAGCGCTAAAAAAGATGAACGGTATTGTGCCAATAGCCAAAATGCTAAAGCCAATCAAAGCCATTGGTCTAGCGCCAATCTTATCATAGACTTTTCCTGCTATGGGGCTTACAATCCCCATGACAAGGGCACCAGGCAGTAAAGCTAGGCCAGATTGTAGTGCGGAGAGACCGTGGACATTTTGCATATAAGGGGCAAGCATCATCTCAACCCCCATCATAGCCATCATGGCAAAGGCAATAGCAGCAGTTGTTACTGAAAATTGCTTGTTTTTAAAAATAGCGACATTTAAAAATGGCCTTTTCATATGAAGTTGTTTCAGAGCAAAAAGCGCAATGATAGCAATCCCCAATAAGATAGGAACGATGACGTGAATAGGATCACTCCATCCGTGACTAGCGACATTACTAAATCCCCATAAGAAACTTCCGAATCCTAAAACCGATAGTAGTAAAGATACCATGTCTAGGCTAATAGCCTCATTAGCGATGACATCCTTAATAATAAAGGGGGAAAAGATAAGAGTGATGATAAGAATAATCAAAGGAAGGATAAAAATAGCTCTCCAGAGCAGATGAGTGTGATAAAAGATAAAATCCTGTTTTAAAATCCATCCAGCTAGTGTCGGACCTACAGCAGGCGCTAGCCCAACGACCAAACCGTTTAATCCCATCGCTGCACCGCGCTCTTCAGCAGGAAAGACATTGACCATGACGACTTGCATAAGGGGCATGGTAATACCGACCCCACAAGCTTGGATAATGCGACCAAACAAAAAAATGCTCCAGTTGGATGTTGGAGTAAAGGTAGTGATTAAAAGTCCTAAAATGATGAGACTATAGGCCGATATGTAGAGCTTTTTAGTGGAAAAGCGTGTCGCTAAAAAAGCTGAGACAGGAATCATAATGCCGTTTGCCAGTAAAAACCAAGTTGTGGCTTGCTGGGCGGTTGACATGCTGATATGAAAACTTTTCATCAAGGTAGGAATGGCGGTTCCAAGACTGGTTTGATTGAGTACACCAGCAAAAGTGGCTACCAATAAAAGCAAAATCATCAGATTCCGATTATAAGGTTTGCCGTGAATATCATGTGTCGTATAAGCGTTCATGGTATCTCCTTTTCTATATAATAATGAAAATCCTAAAAAATAAGGTATTTTAAGATTCTTGTCATATTTTATGCCTATTTTGATCATTTGTCAATGCTGACTCAAAAAAAGCTGGCAAACCAGCTTTGTTGACTATGAGATAAAGAAGGGATTGAAGTGTTTTTCGTGGCCGATAGTTGTCTGCTTGCCATGACCAGGATAGACCTTGTAGTGATTGGGGAGAGTAAAGAGCTCAGTCTTGATACTAGAGAGAAGTGTCTCTAAATCCCCTGTCGGCAAGTCAACACGACCAATGCTATTGTTAAAAAGAGTATCACCAGAAAAGACGACCTCATCTTTAGGAAATACAAAGGAAACACCACCAATAGAGTGCCCTGGTGTTTTTCTAACGCTAAAGTCAAAACCAGAGAGATGGTAGTCTTGTCCGATGGTAAAATACTCATCAGCGTCTTGGATGATGACATCTGCCATATCATCATGACGTGGTAGCCCTGAGAGATTGTCAACAGGCGAGCCAAGCCATGTCCTTTCTTCCTTAGAGACATAGACAGGAGGATGATTAAAAGTACGACGTAGCTCATCGACACTCATGATATGATCGTAGTGTGTATGCGTCAGTAAAATAGCAGCGACTGGCTTATGGATAGCCTTTAGTGTCTCGATAATAGTTTCAGTGTCACTACCTGGGTCAATGACAAGGACAGCTTGGTCATTGACGAGGTAGTAGGTGTTTTCATAAGCAATAGCATTTAGGGTTTGTTTAATAATCATAAGTCTAGTGTAGCAAAAAATGGCAGAAAAAAACAGTCCTTTTAGGCTAGGGTTTCTATTGTTCAGATGGGAAAAAGAGTGCTATAATGGTAATGTTATGGTCAACAAAGAAAAACAAAAATATGCTGTCGTTGATTTGGAGGCGACTTCAGCAGGAAGTCAGGCAGCTATTATCCAAGTAGGCATTGTTATCATCGAAGGTGATCGCATTACTAAAACGTACAGTACAGATGTCAACCCCCACGAAACATTAGATGAACATATCGTTCAGCTGACAGGGATTAGTGATGAACAACTAAGTTTGGCTCCTGATTTTGGAGAGGTAGCAGCTCAGATTTTTGAGTTGATAGAAGATTGTATTTTTGTCGCGCACAATGTCACGTTTGATGCTAATTTGTTAGCTGAGCAGCTTTTTTTAGAGGGCTATGAATTGCGGACGCCTCGTATGGATACTGTGGAGCTAGCGCAGCTCTTATATCCGACTTATGATAAGTACAATTTAGCTTATCTAGCAGAGGTCTTGGGTTTAGACTTGTCGCAAGCTCATACAGCTATTGCAGATGCTTATGCGACAGCGCAGCTTTTTTTACGTTTGCAACAAAAAGCTCAAAGCCTGCCAAAAGAAGTCTTAGGACAGCTCTTAGTCTTGGCTGATAATTTACTGTTTGAAAGCAGAATGCTGTTGGATGAAGCTTATAAGAAAGCTCATTATCTTGATAATCCTGACTACAAGATTTGTCACGGTCTAGTCCTTTATCGTCCCCATCAAAGCCTCACACCAAAAGTCTTGTCAGAGGACTTTGCGCTCAATATGGCTCAGCTATCCTTGGAGGCACGTCCGCTACAAAGTATGGTAGCAGACGCTATCACTAAGCAGCTCACCACACAGGCACCTACTTTTATAGAAGCGCAAGCAGGCATTGGAAAGACTTATGCTTACCTTTTGGCACTATTAGCTAGTCGTCTTGATGAGCAGCTGATTATCTCGGTTCCGACTAAAATCCTACAGGACCAGCTCATGGCAAAAGAGCTACAATCTATTTTAGATGTTTTTGGTATAGAAGCGATTAGCTTAAAGGGACCTAGGAATTATATCAAGCTTGATGCCTTTTACCAGAGCTTACAAGAGGTGAGTGATAATCGACTCATCAACCGTTTTAAAATGCACCTGTTAGTCTGGTTGACAGAGACTAGGACAGGAGATTTGGATGAAATCAAGCAAAAACATCGTTTTGAGAGTTATTTTGATCGTCTAAGGCACGATGGTCAGCTAGCCTCTAGTTCTTTATTTTCCGAGTTTGATTTTTGGTTTAGTCAGTATGAAAAGGCAAAATATGCCCCACTTTTAGTGACCAATCATGCTTATTTTTTAGAGCGAGTCCAAGATGATAAGGCTTTTGCTAGAGGAAAGTACCTTGTTTTTGATGAGGCACAAACCTTGGTCAGTCGTCTCGATCAGTTTTCACGCCAACGTCTTGATATGACAAGTCTTCTTGAGGACTTATCAAAGCTATCAAAGACCTGTCAGGATGTGCTCCAAAAGCGTATTTTGGAGAGTTTAATCTTTGAGTTGTCCTATCTCGTAGAACACTACCATAAGACTAAGATTTCAGAAATAGCAATTGAGCATGTCAAGAACATCCGAGAGCTGATCGCAGAGTCCAGTGCGCCACTTGATGCCTTAAGAGCACTTTTTGATGAGCGATACAGTAGTTTTTGGTTTAGTTGTGATAACTTAGAGGATAAGAGAGTGGTAGTATTGCAAGCAGCCACTAGTGAGCTCCTTCATTTTCCAAGCTTTTTACCTGAGACCAAAAAATGTTACTTTATATCAGCGACCCTATCCATTAGTCAAGAAGTCAGCTTAGCTGACTTACTAGGTTTTAGTGAGGCTGAGTTGATTTGTTTTTCTAAGGAAAAGCTAGCGCAACAAAAGCTGTTTATTGATGAGACGATGCCTGATGTGCCTAGGGGAAAAGACGAGGAGTATATCACAGCTATTGCACAGCGTCTCAAATCATTACTAGCTTTGGGACATCCGATTTTAGTCTTATTTACTAATAAAGCAACCATGCTAGAGGTATCAGAAATGTTAGAGGTGTGGGAGATTAAGCATCTGACTCAGGATAAAAATGGTCCTTCTCAAAATGTCAAGCAACGCTTTGATAAGGGGGAGTCTCTTTTACTCCTGGCTACGGGTGCTTTTTGGGAAGGTGTCGATTTTGTGAGTGCCGATAGGATGATTGAGGTGATCACACGTCTGCCTTTTGATAATCCGTCTGATGCTTTTTCTAAAAAAATCACAGAGTATCTCACTAAGCAAGGTAAAGAAGCTTTTTCAGCTTATTTTTTACCTGCCATGTTGTTAAGACTAAGGCAAGCTATCGGTAGAACCATGCGTCGTACGACGCAACGCTCAGCTGTATTGGTATTAGACAAGCGTATCGTAACCAAGTCTTATGCGCCATTTGTTTTAGAAGCGCTGGAAAAAGATTATGAGATTTCTTGTCAAAATTTTGACAAATCATTGGTAGAGATAGAAAAATTTCTGTTATAATAGTATGTAATGAGAATGAGGTGACTTAACTATGAAGTATCCAGATTTACTAGAGCGTTTTTTGACCTATGTCAAAATCAATACGAGAAGTAATCCAGACAGTACAACAACACCAACAACACAAAGTCAGGTTGATTTTGCCCTTAAGGTATTAAAACCTGAAATGGAGGCTATTGGTCTTGTTGATGTGCATTATCTCCCTGAAAATGGCTATATTGTAGGGACTCTTCCTGCGACAGATGAGAGTGTTAAGACTAAGATTGGCTTTATTGCGCATATGGACACAGCTGATTTTAACGCTGAAGGGGTCAACCCTCAGATTGTTGATTATAAAGGTGGTGTGATTGAGCTTGGTCAATCTGGCTATCAGCTAGATCCCAAGGATTTTCCAGCTTTAGAGCATTATCATGATCAGACGTTGATTACAACAGATGGGCATACGCTTTTAGGAGCAGATGATAAGGCAGGGATTGCTGAGATTATGGCAGCTATGCATTATTTAAATCAACATCCTGAGATAAAGCACGGTGAGATTCGAGTCGGTTTTGGTCCTGATGAGGAAATCGGCATCGGTGCCGATAAGTTTGATGTAGCTGATTTTGATGTGGATTTTGCTTATACTGTTGACGGTGGTCCACTAGGAGAGTTGCAATATGAAACCTTTAGTGCTGCAGGTCTTGAATTGACCTTTGAGGGACGCAATGTCCATCCTGGAACAGCCAAAAATCAGATGATCAACGCTCTTCAAATGGCTATTGATTTTCATAATCGCTTGCCAGAAGACGACAGACCTGAAAAGACAGATGGTTACCAAGGTTTTTACCATTTACTAGAGATGGCAGGTAATGTCGAGGAGGCTAAAAGTAGCTATATCATCCGTGATTTTGAAGATGCGTCTTTCAAAGCCCGTAAAGCCCGTGTTGAAGCTATCGCCAAAGAGATGAATGACGCTTTTGATAGCCCGCGCGTGACAGTGTCGCTCTATGACCAATACTACAATATGAAAAAAGTCATTGAAAAAGATATGACGCCTGTGGATTTGGCTGAAAAAGTGATGAAAGAACTTGATATTACACCGATTATCGAGCCAATCCGTGGAGGGACAGACGGCTCTAAGATTTCCTTTATGGGAATTCCAACACCTAACCTTTTTGCTGGTGGGGAAAATATGCATGGCCGTTTTGAGTTTGTCAGCCTTGAAACTATGGCAAAAGCAGTCGATGTTATCGTTGGTATCGCTAAAGAAGTTGAGTAATAAAAGGGGTCTTAGATGATTAAACTCTTTGGGAAAATAAGATACCATTGGCAGCCTGAGCTGTCTTGGTTGATTATTTACTGGTCTATTGCCTTTATTCCAATTTTTATTGGCTCTGCCTTGATTTTTGAGCGACTCGAAATTTCTAGACAAGCCCTTATTTTATTTGCTTTATTTATTGTTTTGATTGGAGCAGGTTTTCATCGTTACTTTATCATTGAAGATGATGGGATACTCAATATCGTCTCACTCAACATCTTTAAAAAATCACGAGTAGCGCTTTGTGATATTACTAAAGTCGAGGTGACACGCTCTACGCTAACGCTTTATATCAAAGGGCAAAGTAAGCGTAGCTTTTACATGCGCAAGTGGCCTAAGAAGTATTTTATTGATGCTCTTGTCATCAATCCAGCGTTTGCTGGGGAGGTAGAGCTGATTGATAATTTCATCAAATTAGACTATTTTAAAGCTTATCAAAAGGATAAAAAAGCTCTTACAAAATCGTAAGAGCTTTGGTAGGGCAAGCTTTGACAGCTTGCAGCGTATCCTTATCGCTATCTGGAACTTGGCATTCCTTATCATCAGTCGTTGAAAATAAGACGATACCTTCATCGTCATAATCAAAAAGAGATGAGTAGGTTTGACAAAGTCCACAAGCGATACATTTTTCTGGCGTAATCTTTACTTTCATATAACTATTGTAATATGATTTTATCAATTTAACAAGGGGGATAGCATGGCTAAGGAACCATGGGAAGAAAAAATGGTTGACACAAAGGAGGAATCACGTTCACGTCGTAATTCTATTAGCACATCTTGGATTACAGGTATCTTGAGTGTCTTTTTCATTATTGTTGTAGCGATATTATTTATTGTCTTTTATACCTCAAATCGAGGTGGTGATAAGGCGACAGAAACAGCAGGTTTTGCAGGAGCTAGCTCATCGTCAAGCTCTGTGGTGAGTCAAAGTTCAAGCTCCAGCCAAGCCAGTCAAGCTAGCCAATCTAGCGCAGAAGAAAGCCAAGAATCAAGTAGTGAGGAGAGCAGTCAAGCTAGTGAACCTAGCACAGAAGAAAGTGTAGAAACGTCAACTTCATCTACGGTTTCAAATGGTTCAACAATTACCGTTTTAGCTGGTGAAGGTGCTGCTTCTATTGCTGCTAGAGCAGGTATATCTGTCGCTCAACTTCAAGCACTTAATCCAGATCATATGACACTTGGTTATTGGTATGCCAATCCTGGTGATCAAGTTTATATCAACTAGTAAGGAGCCTTATGACATCTATTTGTATTGCTATTGATGGACCTGCCTCTAGCGGAAAAAGTACGGTGGCTAAGTTGATTGCTAAAGACCTTGGCTACACTTATCTGGATACAGGAGCCATGTATCGTTCAGCGACATACTTGGCGCTAAAGTATCATCTTGATGAGACAGATGTAGAAGCTATCTTAGAGGTTTTAAGAAAATCACCCATTTCATTTGCAAGTGCCGATGACGGAAGCCAGCGTGTTTTTCTAGGGGAAGAAGATGTCACTCTAGCGATTAGACAACCTGATGTGACTAATGCTGTCTCAAAAATTGCTGCTTTATCTGAGATTCGACAAGAACTAGTGGCGCAGCAGCGTCGTATTGCCAAAGATGGTGCCATTATCATGGATGGACGTGATATTGGTACAGTTGTCCTCCCTGATGCCCAATTAAAGATTTTCTTGGTTGCATCTGTTGAGGAAAGAGCTGAGCGTCGCTTTAAGGAAAATATAGAAAAGGGGATTGCTTGTGACTTAGAGACCTTGAAAGCAGAAATTGCGGCGCGTGATTATAAGGATAGTCATCGGGCTATCTCCCCCCTAAAACCTGCTAGTGATGCCATTATATTTGACACGACAGGAGTCTCCATAGAGGGTGTTGTAGCTTTTATTAAAGAAAAAGCGCAAAAAAAGATTGACAGCATGAATTAGTCATGCTATACTAGTAACAATGAGAAAAGCAGAAGTGAGAGCTTCTCGCCTTGCGACTAACGTTGTCTGGCTCTACAAGTCAAAGTTTCTAGTGAAACGATAACTGTAGTGCGGACTTGGTTTGTCAAGTCCGCTTTCGTTTTTCTCTAAAAATATGAAGAGGTGAAGATCATAGCTAAGAAAGATCTATTCATTAACGATGAGATTCGTGTTCGCGAAGTTCGTCTAGTTGGTCTTGATGGTGAACAATTGGGTATCAAACCACTGTCAGAAGCGCAAGCTATTGCTGATGATGCAAATGTTGATTTGGTCCTTATTCAGCCCCAAGCTACACCACCTGTTGCGAAAATTATGGACTATGGTAAGTTCAAATTTGAGTATCAAAAAAAACGTAAGGAACAACGTAAAAAACAAAGCGTTGTAACGGTCAAAGAGATTCGTCTAAGCCCTGTAATTGATAAAGGGGACTTTGAGACAAAACTCCGTAATGGACGTAAGTTCCTTGAGAAAGGAAACAAAGTTAAGGTTTCCATTCGTTTTAGAGGACGTATGATTACTCATAAAGAAATTGGAGCAAAGGTATTGGCTGATTTTGCTGAAGCAACCCAAGACATTGCTATTATTGAGCAAAGAGCTAAGATGGACGGACGTCAAATGTTCATGCAGCTTGCACCAATTCCAGACAAGAAATAATTGTCACTTAATTATTTAGTATCAGAGGAGAAATTATCATGCCAAAACAAAAAACACACCGCGCATCAGCTAAACGTTTTAAACGTACAGGTTCTGGTGGTTTGAAGCGTTTCCGCGCTTACACATCACACCGTTTCCACGGTAAAACTAAAAAACAACGTCGTCATCTTCGCAAAGCTTCAATGGTATCTGCTGGAGACTTTAAACGTATCAAATCTATGCTTACTCGCATGAAATAAGCCTAGACGACTAGTATTATCATATTATAAAATTCGGAGGATATATAAATGGCTCGTGTTAAAGGTGGCGTTGTATCACGCAAACGTCGTAAACGTGTTTTAAAATTAGCTAAAGGTTACTATGGTGCAAAACACATCTTGTTCCGTACAGCAAAAGAACAAGTAATGAACTCTTACTACTATGCATACCGTGACCGTCGTCAGAAAAAACGTGATTTCCGTAAATTGTGGATTACACGTATCAATGCGGCAGCTCGTATGAATGGTTTGTCATACTCACAATTGATGCATGGTTTGAAATTAGCTGAAATCGAAGTTAACCGTAAAATGCTTGCTGATTTGGCAGTTAACGATGCAGCAGCCTTTACAGCTCTTGCAGATGCAGCTAAAGCAAAATTAGCTAAATAAAACTAAAGCCTAAGATAACTTAGGCTTTTTATTTTTAGAGCAGATGTGACTTTTGAATTACCTTTTATCTATGCTATAATAAAGGTATTAGGAGGGATTAGCAATGAAATACAAATGGACGACTGTTTTAGCTTTAGCCTCTCTGTTGGTTTTATTAGCAATTGGTGCTTTTAGGGATATGACGGCTAGTAAAGAGCTGTCAAAAGCTAGTCATCATGATACCAAGACAGCTAGAGTTGTAGCCAATGGTGATATTTTGATTCATAATGTCCTTTATGCTAGTGCGCAAAAAAATGATGGTAGCTATGATTTTAGACCTTATTTTAAGTATATTAAGACTTGGATTGAAGAAGCTGATTTAGCGCTTGGTGATTATGAGGGGACGATTCGGCAAGACTATCCGTTAGGAGGCTATCCGTTATTTAATGCTCCTGAGGATATCGCTTATACACTGAGAGATGTTGGTTACGACGTGATTGATTTGGCGCATAATCATATCCTAGATTCTGGCTTAGATGGTGCCTTAAATACAGCCCAACTCTTCCAAGAGCTTGGTTTGGATACTATCGGTATCTATGCTACTGATAGGCAAAGTGAACCTATTTTAATAAAGGATGTCAATGGGATTAAAATAGCTATTTTGGGTTATGCTTATGGTTATAATGGTATGGAAGCTAATCTAACACAAGAAGAATACAACAAGCATTTGTCAGATTTGGATGAGGCTAAGATGGAGGAAGAGATCAAAAAGGCTGAGCGTTTGGCTGATGTCACTATCGTTATGCCACAGATGGGTGTAGAGTACCAGTTAGAGCCAACTGATGATCAAGTCACTTTGTACCATAAGATGATTGATTGGGGAGCAGATGTCATCTTTGGTGGGCATCCACATGTAGTAGAACCTGCTGAAACCGTGATGAAAGATGGCGATAAAAAATTTATTATATACTCCATGGGCAATTTTCTCTCTAATCAAAGACTCGAGACAGTTGATAATAGTTGGACAGAGCGAGGGCTATTGATGGATATCACCTTTAAAAAGACAGGACAAAAAACGGTTATCGAGACAGTCAAAGCGCATCCGACAATGGTTTGGGCATGGTCTAAAGGGAGTGTAGGTAGCGAAGGATACGACCTTTACAACTACCGTACCTTAGTGTTGGAAGATTTTATTGAGGGTGGAAAATACCGCAATGAACTAGATGATACAATGAAAGAGAGGGTTGATACCGCTTATCAGGAAATGGTTGAGCATGTCAACCTCAAATGGTGATATGAAAACAAAACAAGTACGATTGATGACTGCTAGCTCTGCTGATGTGAAAGGTCTCTACTATCATTCCTTTCCCAAGGAAGAGCGTCTGCCTTATGTTTTATTGACTTTAGGAGCTTATCGGCATAAAGTAGATTTTGACGCTTATTATGATAAAGATGCCTTTTGTGGCTTTTCTTATACTTATATGTCACAAGACTATGTCTATGTTCTCTTTTTAGCAGTAAATGATAAGTATCAAGGACAAGGTTATGGGACACAGATATTAGAGAGTCTTAAAGCTAAAGCAGGAGATAGAGCTCTCGTGTTGACCATTGAACCTTTGGATGAGTCAGCTGCGAATTATCAGCAACGTCTCAAGCGTCTCGCTTTTTACGAGCGTAATGGTTTTAAAGCAACCCCGTACACTTATCACGAAAAGAAAGAGCGCTATACGGTTCTTTCGACGCGACCAATCAAAGATAAGAAAGCTTTAGAGAAGGTCTTTAAAGATGCTGTTGCACACCTTATTCCTACAAAAATAACAAAATAAAGATTTTTCTGAAAAATCTTTATTTTGTATGGTATAATAGATAGCAAGAATTAAGGAGAGGTGATGACATGAGAGATGATATTAAGATAAATACTAGAGCCGCTGCGATTAGCCACAAGCTAGTCGAGAAGTTGCAGACCGTCTATGATCCAGAAATCGAATTAGACGTTTACAATCTTGGCTTGATTTATGAAATTGATTTGGACGAGAAGGGGCATTGTCATCTCGTCATTACTTTCACTGAGGCGAGCTGTACGTGTGTGGAGACATTACCTGCTGAGTTGGTGAAGGTCTTAGGAGAGATTGAGGAGATTTCTTCTGTGACAGTTGAGGTGGTGTGGAAGCCTGTTTGGAAAATGACACGCATCAGCCGTCTTGGAAGAATCACTCTAGGTATTAGCCCAAGGTAATATGTGAAAAAAGGAGACTAAAATGACAGAAGAAACAAAAGATTTTCGTATTAGAAGTCACGTCTATGATGGCATGGTACGTTCTCCAAACCGTGCTATGTTGCGTGCAACTGGAATGACTGATGACAACTTTGACAAGCCTATTGTAGGTGTCATCTCGACATGGGCGGAAAATACACCTTGTAATATCCATTTGCATGATTTTGGGAAATTGGCTAAAAAAGGAGTTAAACAAGAAGGTGCCTGGCCTGTTCAGTTTGGAACTATTACCGTAGCAGATGGGATTGCTATGGGGACACCAGGGATGCGCTTTTCATTACCATCACGTGATATTATTGCAGATTCCATAGAAGCAGCCGTCAGCGGTCATAATTGCGATGCACTTGTGGCTATTGGTGGTTGTGATAAAAATATGCCAGGTTCTATGATTGCAATTGCTAACACAGCTATTCCAGCTATTTTTGTCTATGGTGGTACTATTGCTCCAGGTCATTTAGACGGAAAAGATATTGATCTGGTGTCTGTTTTTGAAGGGGTAGGACGTTGGAATCATGGGGATCTTAGTGCTGAGGAAGTGCGTCGTATCGAGTGTAATGCTTGTCCTGGTCCTGGTGGCTGTGGAGGAATGTACACGGCAAACACCATGGCATCTGCCATTGAAGCGATGGGCATGAGTCTTCCAGGGTCATCGTCTCATCCTGCGGAATCTAAAGAAAAAGAGCGCGATGTCGAAGAAGCGGGTCGAGCTGTTGTCAAGTTGCTTGAGATGGGTATTACACCAAAAGACATTATGACACGAAAAGCCTTTGAAAATGCGATTACAGTTGTTATGGCACTTGGCGGATCGACCAATGCGATTCTACATTTGATGGCTATTGCGCATGCAGCTAATGTTGATTTGACTTTGGATGATTTCAATGATTTT
This sequence comes from Streptococcus lishijunsis, assembly GCF_047290665.1. Lineage (NCBI taxonomy): Bacteria > Bacillati > Bacillota > Bacilli > Lactobacillales > Streptococcaceae > Streptococcus > Streptococcus lishijunsis. Next base: position 21,895 of record NZ_JBLBUC010000006.1, read on the forward strand.
CAAGAGCGTGTACCTCACTTAGCTGATCTTAAACCATCAGGAAAATATGTTTTCCAAGACCTCTATAATGTCGGTGGCGTGCAAGCAGTGATGAAGTATCTCTACCAAAATGGCTATCTTCATGGAGATTGCTTGACGTGTACAGGTAAAACGCTAGCGGAGAATCTAGAGAGTGCCCCAGATCTTAAAGAAGGTCAAAAAGTCATTATGCCACTTGATAAGCCAAAACGTGAAGATGGACCTTTGATTATCTTACGAGGCAATCTTGCCCCAGATGGTGCAGTAGCTAAGGTTTCTGGGGTTAAGGTGCGTCGTCATGAAGGGCCAGCCAAGGTCTTTAACAGTGAAGAAGATGCTGTTAAGGCTGTACTAGCTGATGAGATTGTTGACGGGGATGTTGTTGTTGTTCGCTATGTAGGTCCAAAAGGTGGTCCTGGTATGCCTGAGATGCTCTCTTTATCGTCTATTCTTGTCGGTAAAGGACAGGGCGAGTCAGTCTGTCTTTTGACAGATGGGCGTTTCTCTGGCGGTACGTATGGTCTGGTGGTAGGGCATATTGCTCCAGAAGCACAGGTAGGCGGTCCTATTGCTTATCTAAGGGATGGTGATACGGTTATTGTTGATCAAGATACTAAAGAGATTACCATGAAAGTATCTCAAGAAGAGCTTGATAAGCGAAAAGCTGAGACGACGATTCCATCACTTTATTCACGAGGTGTTCTTGGTAAGTACGCTCATATCGTCTCATCATCGGCTAAAGGAGCTATCACAGACTTTTGGCGTCCAGATGATACTAAAAAGTAGGCTATATACTGTGTTAAGAGAGTGCCTATCTTTTTGTCAATAAAATGTTTAGAATAGTTGGGCCAAAAATCTTGAAAGTTCTCTAGAAGTATGATAGAATAATAGCTGTTGACTTATGCACATCCTGTGCAACCGCACGAACACTGTCTTTAAGCAGTACGATACTCACAGTGCAAGGCGAGTCTTCACCAAAATATTATAGGAGGTGCATCATGAGCACATATGCAATCATCAAAACTGGTGGTAAACAAGTAAAAGTTGAAGTCGGTCAAGCTATCTACGTTGAAAAATTGGACGTTGAAGCAGGCGCTGAAGTGACATTTGACCAAGTCGTTCTTGTCGGTGGAGAAACAACTAAAGTTGGTACACCTGTTGTTGAAGGTGCTAGCGTTGTTGGAACTGTTGAAAAACAAGGAAAACAAAAGAAAGTTGTTACATTTAAGTACAAACCTAAAAAAGGTAGCCACCGTAAACAAGGTCATCGTCAACCTTATACAAAAGTAGTGATTAAGGCTATCAACGCTTAAAAACAATGATTCAGGCAATATTTACAAGGGATGCTAAGGGCTGGTCTGAGATGACAATCACAGGTCATGCTGGTAGCGGTGAGTATGGCTTTGATATTATTTGTGCATCGGTATCTGTCTTAGCTTTTAACTTTATCAATTCAGTGGAGTTAATGACGAAACAGACGCCTGTTGTTGATAGTGTTGATGATGGCGGTTATCTCGTCGTTAGGCGACCAGATGACCTGACAGAAGAAGAGTGTAGGATTTGGCAGACTCTTTTTGAATCAGTCGTGATTGGCTTGACCAATTTGTCTGAAAATGAAGGAAATTATGTCAAAAAACCTATCATTCACTAAGATTCAACGAAAGGAAAAACTCATGATTAAACTTAATCTTTCAAACTTACAATACTTCGCCCACAAAAAAGGTGGAGGTTCTACATCTAACGGACGTGACTCACAAGCAAAACGTCTTGGTGCTAAAGCTGCAGACGGTCAAACTGTAACAGGTGGATCAATCCTTTACCGTCAACGTGGTACACATATCTATCCAGGTGCCAACGTTGGACGCGGTGGAGATGATACCCTTTTTGCAAAAGTTGAGGGCGTTGTTCGTTTTGAGCGTAAAGGTCGCGATAAAAAACAAGTTTCTGTTTACCCTATCGCTAAATAAGCCTTAAACGTTCGTTAACTAAGCTTTCCTAGATATCTAGGAGAGCTTATTTTGTTATATGAAAACTATTTGAATCGTATTGGTTAGAAACTATGGTTTAGGTTGAAAAGAGGTAAATATGATTGAAGTATTATCAAAAGAAGAGTTACTGCTTTTACTGACAAGTCATTCTCGCTATCAGATAGCAAAAGTGACGGGTATTTCTCAGCAGACGTTGTCCAATTATGCAAATGGTGTAACCAAAATAGGTGGTATGTCTTATGATAATGTTATTAAGCTGACTGAGTATGCTAAGAGTCAAGCGTTATAAGCCTAAACATACTGTTAAGGGTGATATTTTTCTGAACTACAGTATTGTATTTAGCGCTTTTTGGAGGTTGCTAGTAGCAAAGCGCTCACTTTTTTGTTAAAATAATCTTTTGGAGGACAGTTATGACAAAAGCAGATACTATTTTTAAGCATAATATTAGAAAGATTATGTCAGAAGGTGTTTTTTCTGAAAATGCCCGTCCAACCTATCAATCAGGTGGGCAAGCTAATTCTAAGTATATTACAGGTGCTTTTGCTGAGTATGACCTTAGTAAAGGGGAGTTCCCAATCACGACCTTACGTCCTATCCCTATAAAAAGTGCCATTCGTGAAATCTTTTGGATTTATCAAGATCAATCTAATAGCCTTGAATTGTTAAATGATAAGTATCAAGTCAAATACTGGAATGAGTGGGAAGTGGATGGTACAGGTACCATTGGACAGCGCTATGGGGCAGTGGTCAAAAAGCATGCCATTATCCAAAAAATTCTCCAACAATTAAAGGAGAACCCTTGGAATCGTCGTAATGTTATTTCTTTATGGGATTATGAAGCGTTTGAAGAGACTGATGGGCTTTTGCCTTGTGCTTTTCAGACTATGTATGATGTCAGACGCGTTGATGGTGAGATCTACCTTGATGCAACCCTAACCCAACGCTCCAATGATATGTTGGTGTCTCATCATATCAATGCCATGCAGTATGTCGCGCTTCAGATGATGATTGCCAAGCATTTTGGCTGGAAGTTAGGAAAGTTCTTTTATTTTGTTAATAATCTTCATATTTATGACAATCAATTTGACCAAGCAGAAGAATTGCTTAGACGTGTTGAGACTGATTGTCAACCACGATTAGTCCTTAATGTGCCTGATGGGACAGATTTTTTTGACATTAAGCCTGAGGATTTTGAATTAGTGGATTATGAGCCTGTTAAACCCCAATTAAGTTTTGACTTGGCTATTTAATGTTAAGGAAAGTTAATAACCATAACTTTATCTCAGCAATTTTGTTGAGATTTTGTTACAATAATAGAAATCAAAAAGGAGGCGAAGATGACATCAAGAGTGATAGCCCTTTGGGCAGAGGATGAATCGGGTGTGATTGGACGTGATAATCGTCTGCCCTGGCATCTTCCAAAGGAACTCCAACATTTTAAACAAACAACCATGAATCAAGCCATTTTGATGGGACGTGTCACTTTTGAAGGGATGAAACGTCGGGTCTTGCCTGGTCGTGTGACCCTGGTTTTGACCCATGATAGGTCTTATCAGGCAGAAGGGGTCCTTGTAGTCCATAGTGTAGAAGAAGCACTTGAGTGGTTCAAGACACAAGAGAAAGACCTCTATATTATTGGTGGCGCCAAGGTTTATGCGGCTTTTGATGGTTATTATGATGCAGCTATCAAAACAGTAGTTCACGGTCATTTTGAAGGAGATAGATCTTTTCCTAGTCTGTCAAAAAGTGCTTTTGTCAAGGAAAGTGAGAGCTATTATGAGGCTGATGAGGCAAATGCTTATCCTTTTACTGTCCAAACATATATCGTAGGAGAGAAAAGATAGTTATGGAAAAAAGTTTATTTGGTCTTTTTACAGCTTTTTTGACCGTTATCTGTCTTTGTTTAGCCGTAGTCGCAGCTCGTAAAAAGCGTTATGGGCTAGGAGTGATTTTTTTACTAAATAGCTTTTCCAATTTGGTGACTACTATCCAAGCTTTTTATGGAAGTTTTTTTTAACAAACGAAGATACTATATCAATATATCAATCATTTAGGAGAAACAATGGTTAGAAATAGAGCTAACGATGTAAAAGTAAATTGTTCCTTTTGTGGAAAAAGTCAAGATGAAGTTAAAAAGATAATTGCAGGCAACAATGTCTATATCTGTAATGAATGTGTTGCTCTAACACAAGAAATCATTCGTGAAGAATTGGCAGAAGAGGTATTAGAAGATTTAGCAGAAGTTCCAAAACCAAAGGAGCTTTTAGCGATTTTAAACCAATACGTTGTCGGTCAAGACAGAGCTAAGCGAGCTTTAGCAGTAGCTGTTTATAATCACTATAAACGTGTTAGTTTTTCTGAAAGCCAAGATGAAGAAGACGTTGATCTACAAAAATCAAATATCTTGATGATAGGTCCTACTGGCTCTGGAAAGACCTTTTTGGCGCAAACATTAGCGAAAAGTCTTAATGTTCCTTTTGCGATTGCAGATGCGACGTCTTTGACAGAGGCAGGCTATGTGGGAGAAGATGTTGAAAATATCCTCTTAAAACTGATTCAAGCAGCTGATTTTAATATAGAACGTGCAGAACGCGGCATTATCTATGTCGATGAGATTGATAAAATTGCTAAAAAAGGGGAAAATGTCTCTATTACACGTGATGTTTCTGGTGAGGGAGTTCAGCAAGCCCTTCTTAAAATTATCGAAGGAACAGTGGCTAGTGTTCCACCGCAAGGGGGACGTAAACACCCTAACCAAGAGATGATTCAAATTGATACTAAAAATATCCTCTTTATCGTAGGTGGTGCCTTTGATGGTATTGAAGATATCGTCAAACAACGTCTTGGTGAGAAGGTCATCGGCTTTGGGCAGAACAATCGTCAATTATCCGACGATGCGTCTTATATGCAAGAAATTATCTCAGAAGATATTCAAAAATTTGGGCTCATTCCAGAGTTTATAGGTCGCCTGCCAGTTGTGGCTGCGCTTGAGCGCTTGACATCAGATGACTTAGTACGTATCTTGACTGAACCAAAGAACGCTCTCGTAAAACAATACCAAACCCTCTTATCTTATGATGGTGTGGAATTGGTATTTGACAAAGATGCTCTGATTGCGATTGCAGATAAGGCTATTGAGCGTAAAACAGGTGCAAGAGGATTGCGCTCAATCATTGAGGAGACCATGCTAGATGTGATGTTTGAAGTGCCTAGCCAAGAAGGAGTCACCAAGGTTCGTATTACTAAAGAAGCCGTAGAAGGGACAGATAAGCCTGTCCTTGAGACGGCTTAGGGAGTGCTTATGGCTGAAGAATATCTTAATACGCATAATGCTTCTCTGTTATTGAGCGCAGCTAACAAGTCCCACTACCCACAGGATGACTTGCCAGAAGTGGCTCTAGCAGGGCGTTCTAATGTTGGTAAATCAAGCTTTATCAATACCCTTTTAGGACGTAAAAATCTAGCTAGAACCTCAAGCAAACCTGGTAAGACACAGTTGCTCAATTTTTTCAATATTGATGATAAATTGCGCTTTGTCGATGTTCCAGGCTATGGTTATGCCAAGGTTTCTAAGAGTGAGCGTGCCAAGTGGGGCAAGATGATTGAAGAATATCTGGTGACACGTGACAATCTTCGAGTAGTCGTTAGCTTAGTTGATTTGAGACATGAGCCCAGTCGAGATGATATTCAGATGTATGAATTTCTTAAATATTATGACATTCCTGTCATCATAGTGGCGACTAAGGCTGATAAAATCCCGCGTGGTAAATGGAACAAACACGAAGCTATCATAAAGAAACAATTACAATTTGAAAAAGGGGATGCCTTCATCTTATTTTCATCCGTTGATAGGACTGGTTTGGATGACGCTTGGGACACGATTTTAGATTATTTATAATGGGCTTATAGCCCATTTTTTAGTGTCATAGAAGGATAATGTTCGTGTTTTGTGAATTGTTTGAGAATGGATTTCTTTTTTGAGCAAATACAAAGCAAAAGTCTTGACAAACTCTTTTTTAGTTGTGTATAATGTTTGCAAATAAATGTCTTCATTAATTTGTTAGGCGCTCCTTATTGTGTGACTTGTTTGTTGGACGATAAGAGAGGGCACTCGTTATTTAGAGGTAGTTCAGTGTCAAGTGAGGTGGCACCGTATGTTCTATATGCCCTCGTACAGAAGTTTATTTCTGTGTGGGGGTATTTTTTATCAGGTAAAACCATTGTTGTGGGAAAATATTGTAACAGATAGTCTGTCCTCTATAATAATATTTTTGAAAAGACTATACATAAAGAAGAGCATTTATACAGACGGGAGAGATCGTATGATTTTATTGATTGATAATTATGATTCGTTTACCTTTAACCTTAAGCAATATATTAGCCGTTTTGAGACAGTTATCGTCTTACGTAATGACGATGAGCGCTTGTATGAGACGGCTCAAAAAGCAGATGCTCTAGTCTTTTCCCCAGGGCCTGGTTGGCCAGCTGATGCAGGGCAGATGGAAGCCTTGATTAGAGATTTTGCTGGAAAAAAGCCTATGTTAGGTATTTGCCTTGGACATCAAGCTATTGCTGAGACTTTTGGAGGGCGGCTTGATTTAGCCAAACATGTCATGCACGGTAAGCAAAGTCAAATGCTGATTGAAGGAGAGTCCCCTATTTTTGAAGGAGTTGAGAAGGAAACGGCTATCATGCGTTATCACTCGATTGTTATTTCGCAGATGCCAGATGCCTTTGAAGTGACGGCAAGAACAGCTGATGATCAGGAAATCATGGCTATTCAACATCAAGAGCTAGACATTTATGGTTTGCAGTATCATCCAGAGTCCATTGGCACTGATGAGGGAATGAAGATGGTGGAAAATTTTTTAACCTTGGTGACAAAAAGAAAACAGGCTTAAGGATGGGAAAGATTTCTGAAAGAAGTGTTTTTGAAATGAGTTACTGCAATAGAGTTAACCGCTTTAGATAATCATCTCTCTAGATTAACGCAATAGAGGTCAGACGCTTTACGCCGCTCTTATATGATATCATTGTAGGTTCTGCCATTGTTCAAGTCTTATACAAGTGAAAAATAAGTAATCGTTACTTTTATGGCCAAAAGCCTAGCACTTATCATCTCAAAAGAGTAATCATCTCCTTATCAAGCCTTTAGCGTTTCATTTGGGCGCTCTTATGGTACAATTGAGAAAAGGAGGGCTTTTTATGACACAAGATTTGTATTTAGCGGGCGGTTGTTTTTGGGGATTAGAAGAGTATTTTGCACGTATCAAGGGGGTGCTGGATACAACCTCAGGCTATGCCAACGGCAATGTCGAGACGACCAATTATCATCTTTTAAAGCAGACTGATCATGCAGAGACTGTACATATCACTTATGATGAGCAGCAAGTTAGCTTGTATGAGTTGTTGGCTTATTATTTTCGTGTGATTGATCCCTTGTCTGTCAATCGTCAGGGCAATGACCGAGGACGTCAATACCGTACAGGGATTTACTACACTGATGAGACAGAGCAACTGCCGATTATCAAGACAGTCATGGCAGAGCAAAGTGCTAAGTATCAGCAAAGCTTAGCTGTTGAAGTGGAGCCGTTAAGACACTATATTTTAGCTGAGGATTATCATCAAGACTATCTTCAAAAAAATCCAAATGGCTATTGTCATATCGATGTGACGTTGGCAGAAAAACCTTTGATTGATAGCCTTGATTATCATAAAGAGACCAAGGAGAAGCTTAAAGAACGTCTCACTCCCAATCAATATGCTGTGACGCAGGAGTCAGCGACAGAACCCGCTTTTCAAAATGACTTTTGGAATCATTTTGATGAAGGTATCTATGTTGATGTCACGACAGGACAGCCTCTTTTTAGCTCTAAGGATAAGTTTGAGAGTGGCTGTGGTTGGCCTAGCTTTGCAAGCAGTATTGCACCAGAAGTAGTCACTTATCATGAGGATAAGAGCTATGGTATGAATCGTATTGAAGTGAAAAGCCAGGTAGGACAAGCCCATCTAGGTCATGTCTTTGAAGACGGTCCTAGTGAGCTTGGGGGGCTACGTTATTGTATCAATTCAGCAGCTCTTCGCTTTATTCCTAAAGCTGAGATGGCCTCGCAAGGTTACGAGTCCTTATTAGCACTATTTCAAGATTAAAAGAGTCAGGTTTAACCTGACTCTTTTTAGAGCATAACGTAAACAATACCCATATAGTGAAGGGCTGAGGCAAGCATGATAAAGAGATGCCAAATCATATGATCATAAGCACGTCCTCGTGCATAAAAGACGGCTCCGATGGTGTAAGCTAGCCCTCCAGCAAGCATAATCATCAAGAAAGTCAGAGATGTTTTAGTGATTAAGGCAGGGAGGATAAAAATAACTAACCATCCCATCATCAAGTAGAGGAAGAGGCTGAATTTTTCATTGATACGTTTAGCAAAAATCTTATAAAGAATCCCAAAGACGGTGGTTCCCCATTGTAAGATGATAATAGTGTATCCTAACCATCCTCCGACTAAAGATAGAGCAACAGGGGTGTAGCTCCCTGCAATGGCAATATAAATCATGGAATGGTCAATAATGCGTAGGACATATTTTTGAGGGGAATTATAAGACATGGAGTGGTAGATAGCCGATGATAAAAACATTAAAAAGAGACTAATGACAAAAATCGACATCCCAATCGACTCTACCAAACCATAATGTTGAAAACTATATATGGCCGTGTAAGGTAGTAAAATCAACATGGCTAGGCTTCCGATAGCATGGGTGACACTATTGGCAACTTCTTCGCCAAAGGTAAGAGGTTTACTTAATTTTAGAGATCGTGCTGGACTCATGTGGCGCTCCTTCTAGGTCTTTGACCAATTGCTGTGTATGATGGTAGAGCTTTAAGGTCTGGCAAGCCGCAACGACCACTTCAGGTAAATTGTGACTTTCATCTCCATTCATACAAGCGACAAAACTATCATAGCTCTCTTTTGAGCGGTTATGGCTAGTCAAAAGCGCTAAGGTCTGGCTAATATCATGAATGGAAAAGACGTTTTTTAGTGTAGTAATGACAATCAAGCGAGCCAGTTGCTTGCGATTGTACTTTTTTTTGATAGGTTTTGTCAGTTGTTGATGCTTGACATAATTGTTAATCATCGAAGCGGTCAACCCCTTGTCACTAGCGATATTACTTTGTGTCACTTGATTGACATAGAGTAAGACCTGATCGAGATACAGATCAATAGCAGGGAGCTCTTCCCAGCTAGGATAATGATAAGACATAATAACAAAACTCCTGTCATCTAGTATTGATAACTAGATTATATAAACTTTGAAATTATTTGTCAAGAAAGAAGATGGTAAAATAGGTATTTTAAAAAGAGAATAGCGTGGTAGTCTTATCAGAGCTTATAGGCTTTGATAAAATATTCCTCTTTTCTCTGGTGTTCATATCGCTTTTTTTTTGATATAATGAAGTTAGGTCTTTGACCACTTTATAGAATAAAATGAAGGAAAGCTGAGACATGTGTCCCAGCTACTTTACTGTGTATGTTAGAAAAATTACAAGAGGAATTAAAAGGGATTGATATTCGTATTGATGAACCTTTGAAAAAATATACTTATACCAAGGTTGGAGGGCCAGCTGATTTTTTGGCTTTTCCTAGAAATCGCTATGAGCTTGTGCGTATTGTTGATTTTGCCAATCGCTATGGGATTGATTGGCTTGTCCTTGGCAATGCTAGTAATCTCATCGTTCGTGATGGAGGTATTCGCGGTTTTGTTATCATGTTTGATAAGCTCAATGCAATTACGGTCAATGGTTATGTGATTGAAGCAGAGGCTGGAGCTAATCTCATCGAGACCACGCGCGTTGCGCGTTTTCATAGTTTGACTGGTTTTGAGTTTGCCTGTGGTATTCCAGGTAGTGTCGGCGGAGCTGTGTATATGAATGCTGGTGCTTACGGTGGTGAGATCGCTCATATCTTATTATCAGTACGCGTCTTGACTAGAAACGGTGAGATAAAGACCTTGGACAATCGAGAGATGGCATTTGGCTATCGCCACTCTGTTTTACAAGAGCAAGGTTGTGTTGTTATTTCGGCGAAATTTGCCCTCAAGCCAGGAGATTTTACGCAAATCAGTCAAGAGATGGACAGGCTAAATCATCTACGTGCCCTTAAGCAACCGCTAGAGTATCCGTCGTGTGGTTCGGTATTTAAACGACCCGTGGGCTATTTTGCTGGTAAACTCATTAGTGACGCAGGACTTCGAGGACTTCGTGTGGGTGGTGTCGAAGTCAGTCAAAAGCATGCTGGCTTTATGGTTAATGTCGCTGAGGGTAGTGCCAGAGATTATGAAGACTTGATTCAGCAGGTGATTGCTAAGGTTAAGGATGATTCTGGTGTTACCTTAGAGCCTGAAGTAAGAATTATTGGAGAAAGAGTGGACCATTAGCGTCCTGTGGAGGTTTTATGACAAGTGACTAATCCGATTATTTCCTTTAAACATGTGTCTAAGACATTTGATGATAATCTAACCCCTGTCTTAAAAGATATCAATTTTGATTTAGAAGAAGGGAAATTTTACACACTTTTGGGAGCATCTGGGAGTGGGAAATCTACTATTTTGAGTATTATCGCAGGGCTCTTAGAGCCGACGTCTGGCGATATTTATCTTGATGGTAAGCGTCTTAATGACATTCCTATCAATAAACGTGATGTGCATACAGTTTTTCAAAATTACGCCTTGTTTCCCCATATGAGTGTCTTTGAAAATGTCGCTTTTCCGCTAAAATTACGAAAAGTTGACAAAAAAGAGATTAAGAAGCGTGTCCTTGAGGCTCTTAAAATGGTGCGTTTGGAAGGTTATGAGAAACGAGCCATTCATAAGCTATCAGGCGGTCAACGCCAACGTGTGGCTATTGCACGTGCCATTATCAATCAACCTAAGGTAGTGCTTTTAGATGAACCCTTGTCAGCGCTTGACTTGAAGTTGCGCACTGAAATGCAGTATGAGCTTAGAGAATTGCAACAACGCTTGGGGATTACCTTTGTCTTTGTGACGCATGATCAAGAGGAAGCGCTAGCTATGAGTGATTGGATTTTTGTCATGAATGAAGGCGAAATCGTACAATCAGGAACACCCGTGGATATTTACGATGAGCCTATCAATCACTTTGTTGCCACCTTTATTGGTGAGTCAAATATCATCGAAGGTAAGATGATAGAGGATTATTTGGTCGAATTTAACGGCAAACGCTTTGAGGCAGTTGATGGTGGGATGCGTCCAAATGAGTCTGTCGAGATAGTCATTCGTCCTGAGGATCTTCAAATTACCCTGCCAGAAGAAGGGAAATTACAAGTGAGTGTTGATACCCAGCTCTTTAGAGGGGTCCACTATGAGATTATCGCTTATGATGATTTGGGAAATGAGTGGATGATACACTCGACACGAAAAGCGATTGAAGGAGAGGTTATCGGACTAGACTTTACGCCAGAAGATCTTCATATTATGCGTCTCAATGAAACAGAAGAAGAGTTTGATGCTCGTATCGAGGAATATGTGGATGTTGATGAGCCAGAAGACGGTCTGATCAACGCTATTGAGGAGGAACGTCATGAAGAAAATACCTAGTTTTTTCTCACTTCCTTATATTTTGTGGCTCTTTTTGTTTGTATTAGCCCCTGTAGCTTTGATTGTTTGGACCTCTTTTTTTGATATTGAAGGGCATGTGACTTTAGCCAATTACAAGACTTTTTTTAGCTCATGGACTTATCTTTTGATGAGTTTTAATTCAGTCCTTTATGCAGGGCTAATTAGCCTAGTGACGCTAGTAATTAGCTACCCAGCAGCTTATTTCTTAACGAAGCTTAAGCATAAGCAGCTGCTTTTGATGTTGATTATTTTGCCGACTTGGATAAATCTCCTCTTAAAAGCCTACGCTTTTATGGGGATTTTTGGGCATCAAGGTGGTGTTAACGCCTTTTTGAGCTTTATTGGTATAGGGGCAAAGCAGCTTTTATTTACGGACTTTGCTTTTGTGTTTGTAGCTAGCTATATTGAATTGCCTTTTATGTTGCTGCCGATTTTCAATGCGCTTGATGAGATTGACAATAATCTCATCAATGCCAGCTACGACTTAGGGGCAAATGGTTGGCAAACCTTTCGTCAGGTCATCTTTCCGTTGTCTCTTAATGGCGTGCGAGCAGGGGTGCAGTCCGTCTTTATCCCAAGTCTTAGTCTTTTTATGTTGACCAGATTGATTGGGGGAAATCGTGTCATTACACTAGGAACGGCTATTGAGCAACATTTCTTGACGACGCAAAATCGTGGCATGGGATCAACCATAGGAGTCATCCTTATTTTAGCTATGATTGTTGTAATGTGGTTAACAAAGGAGAGACGCCAATGAAAAAACTTGCTAATCTTTATTTAGCTCTTGTTTTTGTCGTTCTTTATGTTCCTATTGTTTATTTGATTGTCTATTCTTTCAATAGCGGTGGTGATATGAATGGCTTTACAGGAGTTACCTTTAAGCATTATCAAGAACTATTTGCAGATAGTCGTTTGATGCTTATCTTGCTACAAACCTTTTTGTTGTCATTTTTAAGCGCTTTGTTAGCCACTATTATTGGGACTTTTGGGGCTATTTGGATTTATCAAGTCAAAAAAAGACGTCAGCAGAGTCTTCTGTCTCTCAACAATATCCTCATGGTTGCGCCTGATGTCATGATTGGTGCTAGTTTTCTACTCTTATTTACAGCTTTAGGCTTTCAGTTGAGTTTTGTATCTGTCTTATTAAGTCACATTGCCTTTTCGATCCCTATTGTGGTTTTGATGGTTTTACCTCGCCTTAAGGAAATGAATGATGACATGATCAATGCAGCCTATGACCTTGGCGCAAGTACTTGGCAGATGTTACAAGAGGTGATGTTGCCTTATTTAACCCCTGCGGTTATTTCAGGATTTTTCATGGCCTTTACCTATTCACTTGATGATTTTGCAGTTACCTTTTTTGTACAAGGAAATGGTTTTTCAACGCTTTCCGTTGAGATTTACTCTAGGGCACGCCGAGGTATCTCACTAGAAATCAATGCCTTATCGACTATCGTCTTTCTCTTTAGTATTTTATTAGTAGTTGGTTATTACTACATTGTCAGAGAAAAGGAGGACAAGCATGCGTAGATTATATGCCTTTATTCTTGGGATTGTAGCTATTATTCTTGTTCTTGTCCTTGCAACGAGTATCATGCAACAGCAAACGAGTACGACCAAGCAAGCCGATAAATTAGTTATCTACAACTGGGGGGATTACTTGGACCCTGATTTATTAAGCCGTTTTACCAAAGAGACAGGTATTGAGGTACAGTATGAGACTTTTGATTCAAATGAGGCCATGTACACCAAGATCAAGCAGGGTGGAACGACCTATGATATTGCAGTGCCTAGTGATTACATGATTGATAAGATGATCAAAGAAAATCTCCTTGTCAAACTCGATAAAAAGCGTATCACAGGTTTATCCCATATCAGCGATGAGTTTTTAGGAAAAACCTTTGATTCTAACAATGACTATTCCATTCCTTATTTTTGGGGTACAGTAGGTATTGTTTATAATCGCAAAATGGTTACAGATAAGCCTGAGCATTGGCGTGACTTGTGGCAAAAAGATTACACTAATAATATTCTCTTGGTTGACGGTGCGCGTGAAGTTATGGGAGTTGGGCTTAACAGTTTAGGTTATAGCGTCAATACCAAAAATATGGAAGAACTTAATCAAGCACTAGTGCGTTTGCAAGAATTGACTCCTAATATCAAGGCTATCGTCGGTGATGAGATGAAGGGTTATATGATTCAAGAAGATGCTGCCATAGGTGTTACTTTTTCAGGTGAAGCCCGTGAAATGTTAGAGGCAAATGAAGATTTGGTTTATGTTGTCCCAAGCGAAGGGTCTAACTTGTGGTTTGACAACTTGGTCATTCCAAAGACAGTAAAGCACCAAAAAGAAGCTTATGCCTTTATCAACTTTATGCTTGATCCTAAAAATGCTGCGCAAAATGCACAATATATCGGTTATGCTACACCTAATAAAGATGCTAAAGCCTTGCTACCAGATAGCATCCAAAATGACCCTGCCTTTTATCCTGATCATGATGTTATCAATCATCTGGAAGTCTATGATAATCTAGGGCTAAAATGGCTAGGTATCTACAATGACCTCTATCTACAGTTTAAGATGTATCGTAAGTAAAAGAACTCATAACCTTGAGTTCTTTTTTTGAAGCATAGAAAGCTGAAAAATAACTTAATTTTTGCTGAAATAATTCTAAAAGTAGTGTATAATAAAACAGTAGACAGACGTCACGTTTAAAAAAGATATAGATATAACGAGGAGGCATTTGTGAAAAAGAAACATTTATTGTTATCGAGTATCTTATTATCGACACTTTTAGCAACAGGTGTCGCAGCAGAAGAAGTTGAAAATACTTCTCTTAATGAGCTCAATTTGGAGACGACGAGTCAGGAGCTCTCTTATGATGATGTCCCAGAAGCTGTTGAGCTTGTATCAGAAGATAGCGAAGTAGTAGAAACTCCAGCAGATGTGGTATCTGAAGAGATGGATAATGCTGATGATATTGTCAGTGAGTTGGTTTCTGAGGATGCGCCAGAAGCAGTGGTTGATCGTGCTGACGATACACTCGAAGGAAATGCTGATGAAGCACTAGAAGAAGGTGATGTGGTAGATGATGAGGAAGAAGTTGCTGAAGAGAGTGATACACTGACCATCATTCACACAAATGACATTCATGGGCGTATTCTTGAAGAATCAAGTGTTATTGGGACTGCTAAGTTGGCTCAGGCGGTTGAAGAGAGTCGTCAAGAAACACCAACTTTCGTCTTTGATTCTGGAGATGCCTTCCAAGGACTTCCTATCAGTAATAGCAGCCAAGGTGAAGATATGGCGGCTATCATGAATGCGATTGGTTACGATGCTATGGCGGTTGGTAATCACGAGTTTGATTTTGGACTTAATCAACTCAAAAAATTACGTGAGTTATTGACTTTCCCACTACTTAGCGCCAATACTTATGTTAATGGTGCTCGTTTATTTGACGCTTCTGCTATCATTGATAAGACAGAAGATATTGAAGGCGATGAAGTTGTAGTTATTGGTGTCACTACACCTGAGACGGCAACTAAAACACACCCAAGAAATGTGGAGGGTGTTAGCTTTAGTGACCCTATTTCAGAAGTGGAAGGGGTTATTGCTGAGATTGAGGCACGTGCAAAGGCACAAGGAAAGACATATAACAATTATGTTATTTTAGCTCACCTTGGTGTGGATACAACAACACCGCTAGAGTGGCAAGGTTCAAGTCTTGCACAAGCTCTCTCTAAGAATGCTTTGCTAGCGGATAAGCAGGTCATTATTTTGGATGGGCATTCGCATACGGCCAAGACAGATACTTATGGACATGTCATCTATAACCAAACAGGTAGCTACCTCAATAATATTGGTTATGTAACGCTAAATAGTCAAGAGGTGCTAGCAGGTCTTCTTACAGCTAAAGAAGCTAAACAGTTGGAGGAAGATTCAGAAGTTGCAGCACTTGTAAAGGCGATCAAAGATAAGTATATCGCTGAAAATGCAGTCGTTGTACTTGATAATAGTCCTGTGGAACTTAATGGTCAACGTGAGAATGTCCGCGTTCGTGAGACTAATCTTGGAAATATCGTTACCGATGCGCTTTATGATTATGGTCAAACAGGCTTTTCACATCGTACAGATTTAGCTGTGACTAACGGTGGTGGTCTGCGCGAAACTATTCAAAAAGGAAAAGCTGTTACCAAAGGAGATATCATTGCTGTTTTACCATTTGGAAATATCATCTCTCAAATCCAAGTGACAGGTCAGCAGATTAAAGATATGTTCATCAAATCGCTCGGTTCTATCAATCAGGTAGATGAGACAGGAGCTCTTGTTCTTGATGACAATGGACAACCTCTTCTTGAGCCAAGCGGTGGTTTCTTACAAGTATCAGGCGCTAAAGTTTATTACGATACGACACTTTCTGGTGCTGATCGTATCTTGGCAATTGAGATTTTAGATCATGAAACAAATACTTATAAAGCGCTAGATTTAGCGAAAAACTACTATTTGGCTACAAATGATTTCTTGGCAGCGGGTGGTGATGGCTATACGATGTTAGGTGGGACACGTGAAGAAGGACCATCTATGGATGTTGTATTTGCTAATTTCTTGGCGAAAGCTGATTTAAGCCAGTATGCTATTATCAACCCTAATACGCGTACCATTTCTATCTCATCAAGTGGCTTTGCTGCTATGAGTCAAGAAGATAGCTTAGTTGAGGATAAGACTGAGGATCTTCAAGTTAAGCCTAATGAAGATAGTAAAGTCAATGGTGATAAAACGCCATTGAAACAAGCTAAAAGGCCTCTAGAAAAAGCACCAGCCAATCTTGCGGCTAATGTGACCTACCGTTTAGAAGCCTTTAGTGCAGCACCAATTGGAGACAATAGCACTATGCTAACGCGCTATGCAGGGCAATATTTGCCATTTACAGATGGTGAAGTGCTCACTCTACCATTGACTACAAGTCGTAGTTCTGTTGTTGCGATGGCTCTGGGATTGATCCTTTTGATTGGTGGTCTTATCGGTGTACGCAAACGCTCGTAAACGACCTAATAGTATGAAAAAGGTGTTTAACTAATAATGCATTTTGCTATATAAAAATAAGCTGCTTAGCAGCTTATTTTTTTGGCTTTTGATGACTCAAATTGAGTCCAAAGGGGACGAGATTTTCCTGTTTTTGTCGGATACGTGAGAGGTTATCGCGATGACGTATAATAATAATTGAAGCAATAGCAAGGGTAATTAGTGTAAAGAGAGGATCGTAGCTGTCCAAGATAAAATGATAAGCAGGAAAGATCAGAACGGCTAAAATACCTGCGATAGCTGCTGTGACACTGGCTAGTGAAATCATGCTATAGAGATAGAGGACTATGAAAAAAATACTGAGCAAAAAAAGCAATAACAGCGGAGAATAACCAAGTAAGACCCCTGCGCTAGTAGCGACTGCCTTTCCTCCTTTAAAGCGAGCAAAAAGGGGGAAAGTGTGCCCTAAGATAGCAAAAAAACCAAAGAGTAAAGGATTTAACCCAATACCAAAACACATGGGAAGAACCGTGGCGATAGTCCCTTTTAGGGCATCGATGATAAAGGTTGTGATACCTGCTTTAGCCCCTAAAATGCGAAACGTGTTAGTCGTGCCAGTGTTACCACTACCGTGTTCACGTAGATTAGTATGATAAAAAAGTTGCCCAATCCATAAGCCAGATGGAATAGAACCTAGCAGATAGGCGATGAGAATAAAAACTAAAACTTTCATAAGTCTAGTATATCATAAAAGCAAAGAGAAGGTAGATTTTTAGAAAAATGTCATTGATTTGACAAATTATATCAGGACTAGGCTTAGAGATAGCGATTGCAAAATAAAGTCAAACTTGATAAAATAAGGGTATTAAAAACGTATGGATAGTTAACATCATGTTATCAGAAAAAGGAGGAGGCGAGTATGGAAGATTGGGAGAAAAAAGCTTACTTAGACAAGGCTCAAAAAGAGCAAGAAAAGCAAACCAAGCTATATCAACAATCATTAGATAATCAACGGTATCAACAAGACCAGCTACGTCGAGATAATGAGCGCTATCAAGAAGAGCAGCGCCTAGAACGCTATGAAAAAGAGATGCGTGATAAAATAGATAAGCTCAAGTTAGAGCTGGCTAAGGCACAAGATCCTGTGGAGCAGCTGAATATTCAAGAATTACTAGAAGAAGCTAAACAAGAGCAAGCGCAGTATTTTGAGGAAAAAGCTGAGCGTGAGAGGCTTGCTAGAGAGGCTGAAAAAGAGCGCAGAGCAGCGATGCTTATCGCTCAAAAAGAAGAGGAAGAGCGCTTAGCTGCAGAGCAAAAAGAAGCGAAAGTAAAGCGTATTTGGCGTATCTTTTGGGGTGTTTTGTTGTCACTATTGACAGCAGTTCTTCTTTTTCTGGTATGGGGATTCTTTCTCTCATCCGATGATAAAAGAGAAGAGGCTACAAGTCAGTTTGCCTCATCAAGCACGTCTAAAAGTACAACTAAGACCTCATCAAGTAGCTCTTCAAGTAGTTCTAAGTCTAGCTCGACTCACTCATCTAGCCAAAGCGACACTGCGGTAAGTAGTGAGATTCAAGAAGTTCCTGTTTATTATGCGGTGCGTGTTAAGATTAAAGATTTGCATATTAGGAGTAATCCTTATGTTCGAGATGAAACCTCTCCTTATATCACACCTGGTGTTTATACCATTGTAGGTACTGTATCAGCAGATGGCTATACTTGGGGACGTTTAGCGAGTGGTGAGGGATGGATTGCGCTAGAATATACAGAGCCTGCTGACGCAAGTACATCTAGCGACGTTAATACAAAGGATTTGACGGTAGATCAGGTTAAAAATTGGGTCACTCATGCTATTGATGCTCAAGGCTATAGTGTGGATGATATTAGTAATATTACAGTAAAGACAGGTAGTGATAGGTTGGTTTATGCGACGGTGACTATGGCATCTGATAGTGGTAGTCGTCAAATAGAGTATCGTATCTCGTCAAGAGGCTACTTGGAACAAAAATTTTCCGATACGTGGTATGTTCAATCCAGAGAATACGAAGAATAAAAACAGCATTGCTGTTTTTATTTTGGTTGATTTTGTAAAGGATTTGCAAAAAAGCTTAAAAACTTGTAAGATAGAACAGATGACGATTCTGGAGGAAACTATGTCCAAAACAGATATTACAATAGAAAATTATGGCGATGAGGCCATTCAGGTATTAGAAGGGCTTTCTGCGGTGCGTAAGCGCCCAGGGATGTATATCGGCTCAACAGATAGCCTAGGACTTCATCATTTGGTCTGGGAAATCGTGGACAATGCCGTTGATGAGGCTTTGTCTGGTTTTGGTAATCAGATTGATGTCACTATTCACAAAGATGGTAGTCTTAGTGTAAGTGACCAAGGTCGTGGTATGCCAACAGGTATGCATGCTATGGGGATTCCAACGGTTGAGGTGATTTTCACAGTGCTTCATGCAGGTGGAAAGTTTGGTCAAGGTGGCTACAAGACATCAGGTGGTTTACATGGTGTAGGGTCATCAGTGGTCAATGCTCTCTCGAGTTGGTTGGAAGTGACTATCACAAGGGACGGACAGGTTTACCGTCAACGCTTTGAAAATGGTGGTGAGCCAGTCACAAGCTTGGAAAAAATTGCCAAAGCACCTAAGTCACAATCAGGGACAACAGTTACGTTTATGCCTGATAGTCGTATTTTTTCAACGACCAATTTTAAGTTAAACACAATTGCTGAGCGTCTGAAAGAGTCTGCTTTCTTGCTAAAGGAAGTAACGATGACTTTGACAGATGAGCGAGAAGAAAAGCCTGAAACCCTTCGTTTTCACTATGAAAATGGTGTTCAAGATTTTGTAGAATACCTCAATGAAGATAAAGAAAAATTAACACCAGTCGTGGCCTTTTCAGGTCAAGAGCAGGGCTTTTTTGTCGATGTAGCTCTGCAATATAATGACGGTTTTTCAGACAATATCCTCTCTTTTGTCAATAATGTGCGTACCAAAGATGGCGGCACGCATGAGACAGGCTTAAAAACGGCGATTACTAAGGCGATGAATGACTATGCTAGAAAGACAGGTCTGCTAAAAGAGAAGGATAAAAACCTAGAAGGTTCTGACTATCGTGAAGGGTTGTCTGCTGTCTTGTCTCTCTTAGTGCCAGAGGAGTATCTCCAGTTTGAAGGGCAAACCAAAGATAAGCTAGGTAGCCCTTTAGCGCGTCCTGTTGTTGAGAGCTTGGTGTCAGAGCAGTTGACCTTTTATTTGATGGAAAATGGTGAAATAGCGACACGTCTGATTCGTAAGGCTATCAAAGCCAGAGATGCTAGAGAAGCTGCCAGAAAGGCGCGTGATGATTCACGCAATGGGAAAAAATCTAAAAAAGATAAGGGACTTTTGTCTGGGAAATTGACCCCAGCACAGTCTAAAAACCCACAAAAAAATGAACTTTATCTGGTCGAGGGTGATTCTGCGGGTGGTTCAGCCAAGCAAGGACGAGATCGAAAATTCCAAGCTATTTTGCCTTTACGTGGTAAGGTGCTTAATACCGCCAAAGCTAAGATGGAAGATATCCTTAAAAATGAGGAAATCAATACCATGATCTACACCATTGGTGCAGGGGTTGGAGCGGATTTTAAGGTTGAGGATGCCAATTATGATAAGGTGATTATCATGACCGATGCCGATACAGATGGTGCGCATATTCAGACCTTGCTTCTAACCTTCTTTTACCGTTATATGAGACCACTTGTTGAGGCGGGGCATGTCTATATCGCTCTACCACCTCTTTATAAAATGTCTAAGGGTAAAGGTAAAAAGGAAGAAGTGGCTTACGCTTGGACAGATGGTGAGCTAGAGGACCTTAGAAAACAATTTGGACGTGGTGCTAATCTGCAGCGCTACAAGGGGCTTGGTGAGATGAATGCCGATCAACTGTGGGAGACGACTATGAACCCAGAGACGAGAACCCTGATTAAGGTTACCATAGACGATTTGGCACGCGCAGAGCGCCGAGTCAATACCCTTATGGGAGATAAGGTCGAACCTCGCCGCAAGTGGATTGAGGACAATGTCACCTTTACCTTAGAAGAAAATACAGTGTTTTGATGAGGACGTATGAAAAAGAGAACAAGTAGGAAATCCTATGCGCTAGCTAGACAGCGCCAAATGCAATTAAGAGCTGACGATAAAAGCGTAGTAATGCCAGCTAAGTCTAGTACGGTAGTCGCTACAGAAGTTTCAGCTAATCAGAGAACCAAGTGGTCAAAAGTCAAATCGACTATTCCTCTTGTGTTATCACTTGTCGCAGTGAGCTTGTCAGGAGCTAGCCTTTATCTCACACAAGCTAAGACAGAGGTAGTGGATGAGGCGCATTTTACCCTTGTCCAAAATCTTTGGCAGGACAAGCCTAGCTATACACTCTACAATGAGTCGCAAACGCCTTTGGCTATTTTGCCACAGACTCGCTATGCGATGTACGTTCCTGCGACTTTAGAGATGACCTCAAAAGAGGGATTTAAGCAGTCGCAGTTGATTTTACTCCCTGTAGATGAGGATACGGTTCTTTCTCAGACAAGTACGGGCCAGACCATGGATGCCCTTGAGACATCAGTGTTACCTAAGTCTTTTTATGCCAAGATGACATCAGGACAGTTGCGTCATAAAGCATATGGAACTAAGGGAAAAGATGAGATGACCTTTGAGCTTAAGGTCTATCCTTTTTTAGCGATTGAGACAGAGCTGAGCTATGCTTACAGAGATAAGCCAGAGCATATGCTACATGAGACTTTTATTGCAACACCTTGGAGCAAAGTTGCGCTCACCAAAGCTCGAGCGCGCGATTTAGCTGATTATAAGCAAAATATGCTACATTTTTCTGATAATGAGCTACGCTTATCAGCAACGAGCAATATCTATGATCTAGCCTTTAAACAATTAACCAAACAGTTTGATAAATGGCTGCCTAATATGACTCAAAAAGCAAAGAGCTTAGAGGATCAAGAGCGTTTTTATGCCTTGATGGGGATTAAGTGGGATACACGGATTGATCCGACAAAGGAGAGTTTCTTGACTAAGGTATCTGATCTTGAGAACTTCAACAATCTAGGTAGAGAACTCTCAGATAAGCTGATTCCTGCCTATAATCCTCTATACCCTAAAGATTAGTCTGATAGTGAGGATTTTTTTAGGACAGTTATCAAGCCAGTAGCAAAAAGAAGGGATATTATGTCTAACATTCAAAAGATGTCCCTAGAGGACATTATGGGAGAGCGCTTTGGACGCTACTCTAAATATATTATTCAAGAGCGTGCGCTTCCTGATATTCGTGATGGGCTAAAGCCTGTCCAACGTCGTATTCTCTATTCGATGAATAAAGATGGCAATACCCATGATAAGGGATTTCGAAAGTCAGCCAAGTCGGTCGGCAATATCATGGGGAATTTCCATCCGCATGGGGATTCTTCTATTTATGATGCTATGGTGCGGATGAGTCAGGATTGGAAAAACCGTGAAATACTGGTGGAGATGCACGGCAATAACGGCTCTATGGATGGTGATCCGCCAGCAGCTATGCGTTATACCGAGGCTCGTTTGTCTGAAATAGCAGGCTATCTGCTTTCTGATATTGACAAAGGAACGGTGCCATTTGCTTGGAATTTTGATGATACGGAAAAAGAGCCTACGGTCTTGCCTGCTGCTTTTCCTAATCTTTTGGTCAACGGGGCAACAGGTATCTCAGCAGGTTATGCGACCGATATTCCACCGCACAATCTAGCTGAGGTGATCGATGCGGTTATCTATATGATTGATCACCCTAAGGCAAAACTTGATAAGTTGATGCAATTCTTACCTGGTCCTGATTTTCCGACAGGGGCTATTATCCAAGGGCGTGATGAAATCAAAAAAGCCTATGAAACAGGCAAGGGGCGCGTGGTTGTACGCTCTAAAACCAGCATTGAAAAACTAAAAGGTGGCAAAGAACAAATCGTAGTCACCGAATTGCCGTATGAGGTCAATAAAGCTATCTTAGTCAAGAAAATGGATGAGATTCGCTTTAATAACAAGGTACCTGGGATAGCTGATGTGCGTGATGAATCAGACCGAGATGGGTTGCGTGTGGTCATCGAGTTGAAAAAAGACGCTAATTGTCAAGCTGTTCTCAATTATCTGTTGAAGTACACAGATTTACAGGTCAACTATAATTTCAACATGGTGGCTATTGACAATGCAACGCCACGTCAAGTGGGTCTTTTGACGATTTTAGCGAGTTATATCAAACACCGTAAGACCATTATTATTGAGCGCTCTAAGTATGATAAGCAAAAAGCCGAGAGACGTCTGCATATCGTTGAAGGTTTGATACGTGTTATCTCTATTTTAGATGAGGTGATTGCTCTTATCCGCTCTAGTGATAATAAAGCTGACGCTAAGGAAAATCTTAAAGTAAGCTATGATTTTTCAGAAGAGCAAGCAGAAGCGATTGTCACCTTACAGTTGTATCGTTTGACGAACACAGATATTGTCACTTTGGAAGAAGAAGAGGCGACACTTAAAGATAACATCGCTATTTTAAACGCTATTATCGCTGATGATAAAACCATGTACAATGTCATGAAAAAAGAACTACGTGACGTTAAAAAACGCTTTATGAGTCCCCGTCTCAGTGAGCTTCAGGACCAAGCACAAACGATAGAAATTGATAGTGCGAGCTTGATTGTTGAAGAAGATACGTATGTCAGCGTAACACGTAGCGGCTATATCAAACGTACGAGTCCCCGCTCTTTTTCAGCTTCTAGTGTAGAAGAGCTAGGTAAGCGTGACGATGATGAGCTGCTTTTAGTGCAGGCAGCAAAGACCACACAACACTTGTATGTGTTTACCAATTTGGGTAATGTCATCTACCGTCCTATTTATGAATTAGCAGATATTAGATGGAAGGATATTGGCGAGCATTTGTCGCAAAGCATTACGACCTTTGGGGCAAATGAAGAGATTATCCGTGCAGATATTGTAGATGATGTTGATGAGACGACTTACCTCACAGTGACACGTCAAGGTCAGATAAAGCGATTTGCTCAAAAGGATATCAAACCTTGGCGTACCTACAAGTCAAAAGCTAGTAAATACGCCAAGTTAAAAGATGACTTTGACCGTGTTCTCATGATAATGCCAGTACGTGACGAAGATGTGATGCTGATGAGTGAAAAAGGCTATGCGCTACGATTTTCAAGTCAGGAAGTGCCTATTGTAGGTAATCGTGCGGCTGGGGTTAAGGCAATCAATCTTAAGGATGGGGATATTCTTGCGGCGGCCTTTTTGGTGATTAGTGATAGTTGTTATGTGTTGACGCAGCGTGGTAGTCTCAAGCGTATGTCTGTGGATGTGATTGCACAGACCAGCCGAGCCAAGCGAGGTGTTTTGGTTCTTCGAGAGCTAAAAGCCAATCCTCATCGTATTGTCAGCGCAGGTTGTGTGAGACAGACACAAGACTCCCTTGACCTCTTTTCTGAGGAGGTCGATCATCAAACTGAAGAATTAGAGATTGTATCAAAAGCTGGTAAGCGTTATCGTGTAGTACTAGCTGATTTGAGCTTGTCTGAGCGTACGAGCAATGGCTCCTTTATTTCGGATACGATCTCTGATGAGGAAGTCCTACAAGCAAGATTAGTGATGAGGTAGCTATGCACCACAAGACAGTAATAGATTTTAAGGAATTAGGAAAACGTCTGATCTTTACCAATCCTTTAACAGAGCTGAGAGCTAGCCAGTTAAGTGAAGTAAAGCCACTTATTGAGCAGGTGGAGGCTTATCAGAAAAAAGGGTATTATGTTGTTGGTTATATAAGCTATGAGGCATCTCCTGCTTTTGAACCATATGCTAAGGTGAATAGTGAGCGCTTGACATCAGAAGAGCTCGCTTACTTCACGGTTCACAATCAAGTAGAGATGTGTGATTTTCCTTTGACCTATGAGGATGTGGAGCTACCAAAAGTTTGGCAAGAATCTGTTAGTGAGAAGGCTTATCAAGAAGCTATTGAACAGATTCATCATCATATCCGTCAAGGCGATACTTATCAGGTTAATTATACGATGCAGTTGAGTGCTCCTTTAGACCTTGATAGTTTTGCCGTTTATAACCGTTTGGTTGTTGAGCAGGGAGCGTCATACAATGCCTATATTGCTCATGACGGCTTTGCCGTTGTCTCAGTGAGTCCAGAGCTCTTTTTTGACAAAAAGGGTCAGCTCTTAAAAACGCGACCGATGAAGGGGACGACCAGTCGTGGCCTGTCTTTGGCAGATGATCAAGAAAAAGCTACTTGGTTAGCTCAGGATAGTAAAAATCGTTCTGAAAATCTGATGATTGTGGATCTTTTACGCAATGACATGGGGCGTATTTCAGAGACAGATAGTGTAAAAGTAAGCAAGCTTTGTCAGCTAGAAGCTTATAGCACAGTGTGGCAGATGACCTCAACAATTGAAAGCCGTCTATCACCTGAGACATCTCTAAGTGATATCATGACAGCTCTGTTTCCGTGCGGTTCGATTACAGGTGCCCCGAAAATAGAGACGATGGCTATTATTGAGTGCTTAGAAAAAAAGCCCAGAGGCGTTTATTGTGGGACAGTGGGAATTTGTCTGCCAAATGGAGATATGCTGTTTAATGTAGCGATTAGAACACTGCAGATAGCTTCTGGTTCTGCTTTTTATGGCGTTGGCGGCGGTATTACTTGGGATAGCCAATGGCAGAGTGAGTATGAGGAGACTAAACAAAAAAGTGCGATTTTACACCGCAAAAAAAATCTTTTTGACCTTGTAACGACAGGGAAAGTGACTCATAGAGAGCTTGATTTTAAAGACCAACATCTCAAGCGTCTTGAAGAAGCAGCGACTTACTTTTCTTATCCATTTGATAAAGAAGCTTGTTGTATTAGGTTAGAGCAGACTTTAGATGGATTAGAGTTAGATGAAACTTATCGATGTCGTCTATCCTTATCAAAATCAGGAGAGCTAGATATTAGCTTAGATAAGCTGGATGATTTAGCAGAGTCTATGTTGAGTGCTGTGGTAGTTGAGCGTGAGTTGGAGGAAACTCCGCACCTTTATTTTAAGACGACTCATCGACCGCATATTCCTAAAGCTCCTTATGAGCAGCTCTTTGTCACAAAGGATGGCGATTTAGCGGAGACTTCAATAGCTAATCTCATTCTTGATATTGATGGGCAATGGTACACGCCACCAGTGTCAGTAGGTCTTTTAGCAGGAATTTACCGTCAGCATTTACTAGATAACGGAAAAGTTATTGAAAAACGCTTAACACTAGACGATTTAGAGCGAGCGAGAGCTGTTTATGCCTGCAACAGTGTCAGAGGTCTCTACCCTTTGCGTATTTAAAAAAGATAGGATTTCTCCTATCTTTTTTGTTAGTTTTCTCGCCATGGACGTTGGTAGCTATACCAGCGGTTTGCCGCATGATTGGCTAAGCGAGACCAAGGATAGACCTCTTTTCCTTCTTTTAGGAGCATATCCTCAAGATAATCACGTAGCTGCCAAACATAGCTAGGATTTGGTGATGTCATCTCTAAGATATCATCTAATAAATCTAAGGGAATGTGGCTCTCTTTTGCGACTCTATCCTTAGAATAGTTAAGACGCCTTAGATTTTCTTGCAGTTCAAAAGCAGTGTTTTCTTTTTCTTGATGTGTTAACATAGCCATCCTCCTTTAGTTTTAGTTATCATAACCTAGTCAGGCAATCTTGTCAATAAAAAACTATCTGAAAATTCAGAAGAGCTTGCAAATTATTTGAAAAAGTGTACAATAAGAATAAGAAAACGGAGAGGAAGAGATTATGACAGTAGAACTTGATTGGGAAAACCTAGGCTTTACTTACCGTAAATTACCTTATCGCTATATTGCACATTATAAGGACGGTGCGTGGGATAAAGGACGTTTGAGCGAGGATGCGGAGCTCCATCTATCAGAGAGCTCCCCTGCCCTTCACTACGGGCAACAAGCATTTGAAGGCTTGAAGGCTTATCGGACGAAAGAGGGGAGCATCCAATTGTTTCGCCCAGATCAAAATGCTGAGCGTCTTCAACGTACAGCTGATCGCCTTTTAATGCCACAAGTACCAACAGAGATGTTTATTGATGCCGTCAAGCAAGTCGTTAGAGCCAATGCCGATTATGTCCCTCCTTATGGTAGTGGAGCCAGTCTTTATTTACGTCCGCTTTTGATTGGGGTGGGTGATATTATTGGTGTTCAGCCAGCCAAAGAGTATATTTTTACGATTTTTGCAATGCCAGTCGGCAATTACTTTAAAGGTGGTTTGGCACCGACGAATTTTATTGTCTCAGAGACCTATGATAGAGCAGCTCCTCACGGAACTGGTGCAGCTAAGGTTGGTGGCAACTATGCTGCTAGTTTGCTTCCAGGGAAGTATGCGCATGATCATCAGTTTTCAGATGTCATTTATTTAGACCCAGCAACACACACTAAGATTGAGGAGGTAGGCTCTGCTAATTTCTTTGGTATCACCAAGGATAATGAGTTTATTACACCACTTAGTCCGTCTATTTTACCGTCTATCACTAAGTATTCCCTCTTACATCTTGCCAAAGAACGCTTTGGGATGACAGCTATTGAAGGAGACGTTAGGATTGATGAACTAGATCAATTTTCAGAAGCAGGTGCTTGTGGAACAGCGGCTGTTATCTCCCCTATTGGTGGTATCCAGTACCGTGATACGTTTCATGTCTTTTACAGCGAGACAGAGGTAGGTCCTGTGACACGTCGATTGTATGATGAGTTGACAGGGATTCAGTTTGGAGATATAGAAGCTCCAAAAGGATGGATTTATAAAGTTGATTAAAGATGAGCTTGCTCTTGCAAGCTCTCTATTTTTTGTGTAAAATAGTAGGAAAATCCTAAGGAGATAAGCATGGCAAAAAAAGACAAAAAAATTGAGATTCAACTAACAGATGCACTGGTCGATGTAAATGGTAATCAAGTTGAAGGTAGCCAACTCATTATTGGCAAACGTGTTGTAGGCGATATTGTGGAGTTAGACAGCAAGTTTGCTGTGATTAAAGACGCTCAAGTAGATACATTTTATAAGACA
The DNA here is from genome assembly GCF_047290665.1 of Streptococcus lishijunsis. Classification (NCBI taxonomy): domain Bacteria; kingdom Bacillati; phylum Bacillota; class Bacilli; order Lactobacillales; family Streptococcaceae; genus Streptococcus; species Streptococcus lishijunsis. The sequence continues at coordinate 49,680 of NZ_JBLBUC010000006.1, forward strand.
CTTGATCAAGCTATGGCAGCTATTATCGAAGACTACAATCTTCACCATTGAGTTTAAGAAGGTGTTATAAGGCAGAAAGCATAGCACTTTTTGTCTTTTAGCGCTTATCATCAAAAATAACAAAGATATTAGTGAAAAAAGCTTGCCAGATAAGAAAAACTATGCTAGAATAGTATTTGTTTTTGGAAGGGTAGCGAAGTGGCTAAACGCGGCGGACTGTAAATCCGCTCCTTCGGGTTCGGGGGTTCGAATCCCTCCCCTTCCATATTATCAAGAGGGGCGTTTTGCCCCATCTTGTGTTTATAAAAAGTTTATTTTGGGGTATAGCCAAGCGGTAAGGCAAGGGACTTTGACTCCCTCATGCGTTGGTTCGAATCCAGCTACCCCAGTCAAAGGTATCAGACATGTGTATGTTTGACACCGTAAAAGCGATAGTCATGTCCTTGCGGGTTACCTTGAAAAATATAGTGTTATCAAAAGCTAGTCTTGCTAGCTTTTGTTGGAGGATTTTTTAGAATGAATGAATTTGAAGATTTGCTAAACAGTGTTAACGACGTTAACCCAGGTGATGTTGTTACTGCAGAGGTTTTAACAGTTGATAATAACCAAGCAAATGTTGTTATTGAAGGAACTGGTGTTGAAGGTGTTTTGACACTTCGTGAATTGACTAACGAACGTGAAGCTGATATTAACGATTTTGTTAAAGCAGGTGATACTGTTGAAGTGCTTGTTCTTCGTCAAGTCGTAGGTAAAGATACTGATACTGTAACTTTCCTTGTCTCTAAAAAACGTTTGGAAGCTCGCAAAGCATGGGATAAACTTGTTGGTCGTGAAGGTGAAGTCGTTACTGTTAAGGGGACTCGCGCTGTCAAAGGTGGACTTTCTGTTGAATTTGAAGGACTTCGTGGATTTATCCCAGCTTCAATGATTGATACACGTTTTGTCCGCAATACAGAAAAATTTGTAGGTCAAGAATTTGATGCTAAAATCAAAGAAATTGATCCATCAGAAAGCCGTTTCATCTTGTCACGTCGTGATGTTGTAGAAGCTGCTGCTGAAGAAGCACGTAAAGAAGTCTTTTCTAAACTTGAAGTAGGTTCAGTTGTAACTGGAACAGTTGCTCGTTTGACAAGCTTTGGTGCTTTTGTTGACCTTGGTGGTGTTGATGGGCTTGTTCACGTGACTGAATTATCACATGAGCGTAACGTTTCACCAAAATCAGTAGTATCTGTTGGTGAAGAAATTGAAGTAAAAGTGCTTGCTATTGATGAAGAAGCAGGACGTGTATCATTATCACTTAAAGCAACTACTCCTGGACCATGGGATGGCGTTGAGCAAAAACTTGCTGCAGGTGATGTTATCGAAGGTAAAGTAAAACGTTTGACTGACTTTGGTGCCTTTGTTGAAGTCTTGCCAGGTATTGATGGTCTTGTACACATCTCACAAATTTCACACAAACGTGTTGAAAATCCAAAAGATGTTCTTTCAGTAGGTCAAGATGTTACTGTTAAAGTTCTTGAAGTGAATGCTGCTGATGAGCGTGTATCACTTTCTATCAAAGCGCTTGAAGAACGTCCAGCACAAGCTGAAGAAAACAACTCTGAAAAACGTCAATCACGCCCACGTCGTCCACGTCGTCAAGAAAAACGTGATTACGAATTGCCAGAAACACAAAGTGGTTTCTCAATGGCTGATTTGTTTGGTGATATTGAGTTATAATAAGTTAAAAGATTTGTCTAACGACAAATCTTTTTTTACGGATACAGCTTTAGTATCTGGACAAGTTTATTACAAGAGAAAGGGCTAAAAGAATTCTCATAATTTTCACAAAAACAATTGACGATAAGCTTGCTTTTTGATAGGCTAGAAAGGAATGCTTTAAAGAATAAAGGAGGATATAGTGTTATTATGTCAGCTATTGGTTTACTAATCGCGCTGATCCCAGCTTTTGGCTGGGGAATTCAACCTTTGATTTTGAAAAAGATTGGCGGAACACCTGTCAATAGTATGTTGGGTTTTGGGATTGGATCTACCATAGTTGGATTATGTGTACAAATGCTTTACAGCCCTGCTGGTCTAAATAGTTCAGCGTTTTTGTTGAGTTTTATTTCTGGTATGTTTTGGGTTATTGGGCAGGCTGGACAAGTCTCTAGCTATGACATTATTGGTGTGTCCAAAACCATGCCCATTTCAACAGGTTTGCAGTTATTAGGCACGTCTATCATCAGTATGTTAGCCTTTGGAGAATGGGCTAGTCTTAGCTCAAAAATTTTTGGTTTTTTAGCGATTGCTCTATTGATATTTGGGGCTTATCTGACTTCTTTTGAAGAAGAAATTAAAGAAAAAGCCAATCGCCATTTGATAAAGGGTGTACAGATTCTTTTGTGGACTAGTTTTGGGTATTGGTTTTACAGTGCGGTGCCTAAGATGGTCAATGCGCAAGGGTTGTCAATGTTTTTACCTCAGATGTTAGGGGTGCTTGTTGGCTCTATCATCTATGCTTTCTTTAAAGAGCGCCAAGCTTTTTGGGCTAAAGAAAGTTGGCAATCTGTTGGCGTTGGATTGATTTTTGGGATTGCTTCATTAGCTTATATCTTCTCAGCTAAGTTAAATGGAGTCACTCTAGCCTTCATTTTAACACAGTTAAATGTGATTATCTCTACCTTAGGTGGTATTTATATCCTAAAAGAAGGAAAAAGCAAGCGAGAATTTCGTTTGACTTATCTAGGACTTTTGATTATCGTCGCAGCAAGCATTATGACAATTTTTTTATAATGAAGTGGACTCACACATGTATGTGTGAGTTTTTTTACGAATAGATAAAAGAGGAGTTAGCTTATGTTTGTTGCCTATAATCATTTGGGTCAGTACGTTAATGTGTTGGAAAAAGTTCCTGAAAAGGGTTCTTTTACTTGTCCACTCTGTCAAAAAGCGGTAGTCTTAAAGCGCGGATCAGTGATGCGTCCGCATTTTGCTCATGTTCGTCTAGAGGCTTGTCATTTTTCAGGGGAGAATGAATCAGCAGAGCATCTTAGTTTGAAGGCGGCATTATATCATGCCTTAGTAAAATCTGCCAAGGTTAGTGTGGAGACTGTCTTGCCTGAAATTGACCAGATTGCGGATATTTGGGTCAATGATCATCTGTCTTTAGAAGTTCAGTGTAGTCGTTTATCTCAAGAAAGGTTGATAGAGCGTACGAAAGCTTACCAGACGGCAGGTTATCAGGTGTTATGGTTATTAGGAGAGCGCTTGTGGCTGAGAGATCGTTTGTCGCCTTTACAAAAGCAATTTCTCAATTTTTCAGCCAATATGGGATTTTATTATTGGGAGTTGGATGCTAAAAAGCGATGTTTACGCTTAAAATACCTTATTTATCAAGATATGAAGGGACGTTTATATTATAAAACGAAGACGTGCTCGTTTGATGGGGATATTTTAGCTTTTTTACGTTTACCCTATCGTCTGAAGAAGGTTGAGAGCTATCGCGTTAAGCAAGATGATAAGATACAGGACTATATTCAGTTGAAACTTTATCAAAACAATAACTATTGGCTAAAAGAGCAAGAAAAAGCCTATATGGCAGGGGATAACCTCTTGACGCGCTCTTTAGCTGATTATTATCCTCAGATAAGGCCTATTGAAAAAGGACAGGAGAGTTGCTTAATTACACAGGATTTGCAGCCTTTTTACCGACAATTTGAACGTTATTATCAAAAAGAAGGTTATCAAACACATCAAACCCTTTACCCTCCAGCCTTTTATGGTAAAATAGAAGAAATGGGAATTTAAGGAGGTTACTATGTCAGACAATCGTTCGACTATTGAGGAAAAGTACACTTGGGACTTGACCAGTGTTTTTGCCAGTGATAAGGACTGGGAAGTAGAATGGGAATCCCTGTCTAAAGCTTTAGACGAAGCTAAAAACTATGCTGGTCATCTACTAGATTCTCCCGAGTCTTTGCTAACTATAACAGAGCTTAACTTGGAGTTGTCACGTCGTATTGAGACGGTCTATGTCTATGCATCTATGAAAAATGACCAGGATACTACTGTAGCCAAATATCAAGAATATCAGGCTAAAGCTACTAGTATCTATGCGAAGTTTAGCGAAGTCTTTGCTTTTTATGAGCCAGAATTCATGGCTTTGTCAGAGAAGGAGTATCAAGATTTTGTTCAAAGAGAGCCTCGTCTAGCCGCTTATGCGCATTTCTTTGAGACTTTATTTGTTCAAAAAGACCATGTCTTATCACAAGCAGAAGAAGCTTTGTTGGCTGGAGCAGGTGAGATTTTTGGAGCAGCAGGTGAGACCTTTGAGATTTTAGACAATGCTGATATTGTCTTTCCTTTGGTGCATGATGAAGAGGGCAAGGAAGTACAACTGAGCCATGGAAACTTTATCAGCTTGATGGAGTCAAAAGACCGCACAGTGAGAAAAGAAGTCTATGAAGCGCTCTATCAAGTCTATGAGCAGTACCAACATACTTACGCTAAGACCCTTCAAACCAATGTTAAAGTTCATAACTATACGTCTCGTGTACGTCATTATACATCGGCTCGCCAAGCAGCCTTAGCTGCCAATCATATTCCTGAGAGTGTCTATGATACCCTTGTTGAAGCAGTGCATGAGCATCTTCCGCTATTACATCGTTATATGCGTCTTCGCCAAAAAGTACTTGGCTTAGATGACTTGAAAATGTATGATGTGTATGTACCATTATCTGAGATGGATATGTCTTATAGTTATGAAGAAGCTCTTGATAAAGCAGAGTCTGTTTTAAGTATCTTTGGTCAAGAGTATAGCGATTATGTCCATAAAGCTTTCACAGAGCGTTGGATTGATGTCCATGTCAATAAAGGAAAACGCTCAGGTGCGTATTCTGGTGGTTCTTATGACACGAATGCCTTTATGTTGTTGAATTGGCAAGACACGCTAGACAATTTATTTACCTTAGTGCACGAGACAGGACACAGTTTACATTCTAGCTTTAGCCGTGCTTATCAGCCATATGTCTATGGTGATTATAGTATCTTTTTAGCAGAGATTGCCTCTACGACCAATGAAAATATTTTAACAGAGACATTGCTGAAGGAAGAAACAGACCCTAAGAAACGCTTTGCTATTTTGAACCATTACCTAGATGGCTTTAAAGGGACAGTCTTTCGTCAAACGCAGTTTGCTGAATTTGAGCAAGCCATACATCAAGCCGATCAAGAAGGTATTGTCTTGACGAGTGAATACCTGAATAATCTCTATGCTGAGCTAAATGAACGCTATTATGGTTTGGCTAAGGAAGATAACCAACTGATCCAATATGAGTGGGCACGCATTCCGCATTTTTACTACAATTACTATGTTTTCCAATATGCGACAGGCTTTGCAGCCGCTAGTTATTTGGCGGAGCGTATCGTTCATGGCAGCCAAGAAGATAAAGACGCTTATCTTGATTACCTCAAGGCAGGTTCTTCTGATTATCCGCTTAATGTCATTAAAAAAGCAGGTGTGGATATGGAGCAAAAAGACTATCTCAATGCTGCATTTGCAGTCTTTGAAGAGCGCTTGAGTGAGTTAGAAGCACTTGTGGAGCAGGGAGCTCACCTATAAGAATTAGACAAAAACTAGAGAAATGTCCTCTAGTTTTTTAGTTGTTGTGAAAAAGATCTTGTCATTTGTCAAAAAGCCATGTAAAATAGATTTCGGACCAAATAATTGTCCCTTACTTTGAAAAATGTTACACTTATAAAGAAAATAACAAGCAGTAAAAGGAATTGGATACAGTTGTTGGGAGTATAGGATGTTTGGTGTCATAGGCGATATCGTAAATGAGTTTTCGATTAGAAGAAGAGGTATCTGCGTGTGACCTTCTATGTATGATAATGAGACGTGCTTAGACTAGGTGAACAGTTGAGTCAACTCCCAACTTGTTAATCTATATCCTCCAGATAATCTGAACAATGCGAGTGATAGTGAGTTGAAAGCGTTATTATAAAAGGAAGCTATATCCTTAGTGATCCTTTAAAAACAACTCTGCAAAGAAGATTATGTGGGCTAAATCTAGGAGGTTACCATGAAATTATCTATCCTAAATCTAGTACCAATTCGGCAAGGAAGTCACTATCAAGAGGCTGTTTTGCAGATGAAGCGTTTAGCTCAAAAAGCAGAGCAAGAGGGCTATGAGCGTTACTGGATTGCTGAGCATCACAATACCACAACATTTGCTAGCTCGGCGACACAATTGTTGATTCAAGAGGCACTCAGTGCCACAGAGCATATCCGTGTGGGTTCTGGTGGTGTCATGTTGCCAAACCATAGCCCTTACTTAGTTGCAGAGCAATATGGAACGCTAGATAGTCTTTATCCTAACCGTCTTGACTTGGGCTTGGGCAGAGCTCCTGGGACAGATAGAGAAACAGCAAGGGCTTTGAGACGCTCACCTATTGATAATACACATCAGTTTGATGAGGATATTAGAGAGTTGCGGAGCTATTTTGAGGGAACAGCGTCGGTACACGCCTATCCAGCTGAAGGTCGTGAGGTCCCTTTTTATGTGTTGGGTTCTAGTACAGATAGTGCTTTTTTAGCTGCAAAATTAGGGCTTCCTTATGCTTTTGCGGCACATTTTGCGCCCAATATGATGGAAGAGGCGATTAGTATTTACCGATTACGCTTTCAGCCGTCTAAGTATTGTCAACGGCCTTATGTGATTTTAGGGGCTAATGTCATTATGGCAGACAATCCAGATTTGGCAGCGCATTTAGCGACCAGTCAAGTCCAGCTCTTTGTGGACATTGTCACAGACAAGCAAATGGGGCTTCGCCCACCTGTCGAAGATGAGGAGACTGTTTGGCGTCAACTGATGGCCATCAAGGGAGTTCCTCATTTTGGCCCAGTAGCTTTTAGTGGCGGTAGCTTTATTCATCAAGAGCGAAAATTAGTAGAGCGTATGTCTGGCTTGAGCCTTATAGGCGATAAAGAGACTATCACGAAACAATTATTGGACTTAAAGAGAACCGTTCCGATTGATGAATTGATGGCTGTGACTTACATTTATGATGAACAAGCCCAGCATCGCTCTGTCGAGTTGTTGGCTGAGGTCATCAAGGAAAATAGATTATAAAGGAGTACTAGATGACAGCTTTTATCTGGGATCTTGATGGGACATTGATAGATTCTTATCCCGCTATTATGGAAGCTTTAGAGGAGACCTATGCTTATTTTTCCTTGGGTGAGTGGCAAGCCCAGCGTGTTCATGAGCTTATTTTAGAGACTTCAGTAGGCGCTCTTTTAAAAGAGCAAGCAGAGCGTCATCAGATACCATTTGAGACTTTGCGACAATTTTTTGATAAGGAGCAGACCAAGCGTGACGATAAGATTGTGTTGTTACCTCATGCTAGAGAGATACTTGATTGGGCATCTAGACAAGGTATCACGCAATATATGTACACGCATAAGGGAGCTAGTACGTCTCAAGTGTTAAACGAACTAGGGATAGATGCTTATTTTACAGAAGTATTGACGGGTGTTTCTGGTTTTAAGAGAAAACCGCATCCGCAAGCAATCCTATATATCATGGATAAGTATCATCTCAATCCTGAGACAACTTATTACATCGGAGATCGTTTGCTTGATTTAGAAGTGGCTAGAGCTGCTGGTATCAAGTCCATCAATCTCAGTCAAAAGACAAATGCCTTTAATCAAAACATAAAGGATTTATCAGATATAAAGACCATCTCATTGTAAGAAAGCGGAATGCTTTCTTTTTTATCGAAAAACCGTTGACATTTTTTATCCTAGGATATATAATATCTTTAGAACAAACAAGAAAAGAGGAAAACGATGACAAAGGTTGTATTATTAGGTGGTAATGGTTATATTGGTCGTCAGGTGATGCGTGAGTGGCTAAAGAGAGATGATAAGCTTATCTGCTATGTGGTTGCACGCTCTGAAGCTAAAGAAGCTTTTGATGCGCGTGTGCACTACATCCAAGCTGATGTGGCAGATGTAGTGCTGTTGAAGGAAGCTTTACCAGATAGGGTTGATTATATCGTTGATTTTGTAGGCAGACCAGAAGCAAATCCTAAACGTTTTAGAGAACTGAATGACCTGCCTGCTCAGACGATGCTAGAGTTAGCTCAGCTAAAACAAGCAAAGGCTATGGGTTTTATAGGAGGTAGGCTTGGTCCTAAGTCATTTATTCAAGGGAAAAAGCGTATTATAGAGGCGTTATCAACAAGTGGTATTCGATTAGAAGTGGTAGAGCCTACTATTGTCTATGGAGAAGATCGAAAGGATCTTATGGCAAAGTTAGTGCCTTTGTTACAAGTGCTAGGACGTGTCTTTAAGTCTGTCTCTCCTGTATATGTTGGTGATGTAGCTCAGGAATTAGTCGATAAATTGATAGGGTAAGGTAGATGAAAAAGCGTGTTATTGTTGAAGAGTGGATAGATGCACCGATAGAGCAAGTATTTGATTGGTTTTATAAGTCAGAAAACTTTAAACAATCGCCGATTGTCTTTAGCTCTAAATGGCGACAAGGTAAGCATAGTATTGGTGCTAGGCGTGATATTATCATGATAGCAGGCTGGTATTTTGAGGAGATTACAGCTGTTTCTTATCAGCGCTTTATTCGTTATCGTGTCATTAAGTCCTTTCCAAAGGTCAGACAGGATTTCACTGAAATAGCCTTTGTAGAAGGGGCTGATGGTGTCTTAGTTCGATGGACCATTGATGTTGAAGTACCTATTAAGTTGATAGGAAAAGGCTTGAGCGAACTGGCTGGTAAAGTGGCTGGGCTTTTATATCGCAGTATCATACGTGCTGGAAAGAGAGTGTTAGAAACAAATGAAAATTCCTAAAAGTCTTGAGCAGACGATCTATGTCCTACTGATGTTAGCCCTTCAAAAAGGGCATACGCCTGTCAAAAGTCATGTTCTTAGCCATATCTTAGGTGTATCAGATTCTTATTTGAAAAAGATTTTGATGACCTTGACAAAAGCAGGTCTAGTCACTTCTAATGCTAGTAAATTGGGTGGTTATCAATTAGCTAAATCTATCGAGGATATTAGCTTGGCTGATGTTATGAAGGCTATTGATGGGGCAAAAGAAATACAGTTTAACCACTTGTCAAAAGCTATTTTTGAAGATGAGGAGCATGTCTTAGAAGGTGAGGATAAGATTAAAAGTAGCTTAGTGTTAGGTTTTACAGCGTTTTACGAGTCTCTTGAGCAGTTAAAATTGGCAGATTTGTTGCATCGTTATGCTTATCAGGAGGGCTATATTGATTGGAATGAACGGATGTCATCATTTTAGAGCCTTAATCTAGTTTTCTAGTAGATTTTTGATATAATAGAGAGTATGGTAGAATCATATTCAAAAAATGCAAACCACAATATGAGACGTCCTGTCGTCAAAGAAGAAGTGGTAGCTTATATGCGCGAGCATCAACGTCAAAATACAGGCTTTTTAGCGGAGTTAGAGACATTTGCTAAAGCTGAAAATATTCCTATCATTCCTCATGAAACAGTCGCTTATTTTCGTTTATTGATGCAGACCTTACAACCAAAATCAATCCTTGAAATAGGGACAGCCATCGGCTTTTCAGCACTTTTAATGGCAGAAAATGCTCCTTTAGCAAAGATTACAACCATTGATCGTAATGAAGAGATGATAGGGTTTGCTAAAGCTAATTTTGCTAAGTATGATAATAGGCAACAAATTACGCTTTTAGAGGGTGATGCGGTTGATTTATTGCATGATTTAGAGGATACTTATGATTTTGTCTTTATGGATTCAGCTAAATCAAAGTACATTGTCTTTTTACCAGCGATTTTAGAGCGTGTCAAAACAGGTGGTATTATCGTAATGGATGATGTCTTTCAAGGTGGCGATATTGCCAAACCAATTATGGAAGTTCGCCGTGGACAGCGCACCATTTATCGTGGTTTACAGCGTCTTTTTGAAGCGACACTAGACAATCCAGACCTGACAGCTAGCTTGGTACCTCTAGGAGATGGTTTATTGATGTTACGTAAAAATGCTGATAAGGTTCATTTGGGTGAAAATTAAGCACATTTTAAGAAAGTATGGTATAATAGGGCAGATTGATGTATGCTATGATTAGTACACGTCTGCATTTTATGGAGCAAGGAGATACAATTCATGATGACTAAACGCCGCAAATTTGCAGCAGGCTTGGTGACTATCTTATCGGTAGCGACACTTGCAGCTTGCTCTTCGACCTCAAAAGACTCTTCAGTGATTACCATGAAAGGTGACACTATCACAATAGGTGAGGTTTATGATCAGGTTAAAAATAACACTGTAACGCAACAAGCTGTATTGACCTTGACGCTTCAACGTGTGTTGCAATCACAATATGGTGACAAAGTCACTGACAAAGAAGTGAGCGAGGCTTATAACAAAGCTGCTGAGCAGTATGGTACTTATTTTTCAGCTATCTTAGCACAACAAGGCATGACAGCAGAGACTTACAAACAACAAATCAGAGTTCAAATGCTGGTCGAAGCTGCTGTTAAAGAAGCTGCTGAAAAAGAATTGACAACTGATAACTATAAAAAAGCCTTTGAATCTTACGTGCCAGACACTAAGATTGAAGTGATTAAGTTGGATTCAGAAGATTCGGCTAATGCGACGCTTTCAGAAGTTAAGGCTGAGGGAGCTGACTTTGCAGCGATTGCTAAGGATAAGACAACTGAGACTGATAAAAAGTCTGAATACACTGTGAATTCTTCAACAAGCACATCTACGTTGCCATCAGCAGTGCTTAGTGCAGCTTTATCTCAAGACGCAGGTGCAACGTCTGATGTCATCACAGTAACAGGAACAACATCGTCATCATACTACATTGTCAAGGTTGTTAGCCGTGAAGATAAGAGTGACAACTGGAAAGACTATAAGAAACAATTAAAAGCCATCATCTTAAATCAAAAAGAGACCGATCAAAACTTCCAAAACCAAGTGTTATCAGAAGTGCTTAAAAAAGCTAATGTCAAGGTCAAAGATGCAGCCTTTAATAGTATTATGTCTGCTTATATCAATAATAGCTCTGTAAGCTCTAGTGCTTCAACAGATGCCTCTTCAAGTGAAAGTGAAGCATCAAGCAGTAACTCAGAAGAGAGCACAAGTACGTCTGAAGAGACTGCAAATAGCGATGAGAACGCAAGCACAGAGGCTCAAGAAAGTGAAACACAAGAGTCACAAGCACAGTAGTTACTTGACCAAGTCTCAAAAAGACAGTATAATATAAAACGGTTGCTATGCTTTTAGCACCTTACTATCAAGAGGATATCTTTAAAGACTGGATACAGAAAATTGGCGGTAGCTGCGAGCCAAGGATGGTCATAAGATTGGGCTACTTGGTGGTCATATTATAGACTAATGAAGAATGACAAGTTCATTGAATGAAGGTGGTACCGCGGTTTTTCGCCCTTCGTTAGATGAGCTTGTTTTTTGTAGGTAAAGAAGATGAAACAGTTTGCTATTAAGCAAAAAATGTGGTCATTAGGTGGACGTTTTATGATTGTTGATGAGATTGGAGCTCCTTGTTACGAGGTGGAAGGGAGTTTATTTAAACTCTCAAAAAGCTACACCCTCTACAATAACCAAGGGCAGGCTGTCAGTCGATTGACAAGGTTATTGTGGCATATCATGCCACATTTTAAGGTAGTATTAGCTACTGGTCACTCTTTTATGGTCAAGAAAGATTTTCGTTTATGGCGATCTCACTATACTATCCTTGGTTTAGATATGGAGGTACAGGGAAATGTCTGGGAGATGTCTTTTCAATTGTTAAAGGATGGACAACTCATCGCTGAGATTTCTCAAGAGTGGCTACGATTAACATCTACTTACAAGGTGATCGTTTATGATGAGAGGTATAGCGATTTGGTATTGTCGTTAGTGATTGCCATTGACTATGTTAAGGAACAAAAGGCAAAAGCCTACTAAATGATAGAGGAGATACAGATGAAACAAATGACAAGTGCGCAAGTGCGCCAAATGTGGTTAGATTTTTGGAAATCAAAAGGGCATTCCGTTGAACCTTCAGCGAATTTGGTGCCTGTCAACGATCCGACCTTACTATGGATCAATTCAGGTGTTGCAACCTTGAAGAAATACTTTGATGGCTCCGTTATCCCAGAGAATCCGCGTATTACGAATGCGCAAAAAGCCATTCGTACTAACGATATTGAAAATGTCGGTAAAACAGCTCGTCATCATACGATGTTTGAGATGTTAGGAAACTTTTCAGTTGGTGATTATTTCCGTGACGAAGCTATTGAATGGGGCTATGAGCTTTTGACAAGTCCAGAGTGGTTTGATTTTCCTAAGGATAAGCTCTATATGACTTATTACCCAGAAGATAAAGATTCTTACAATCGTTGGATTGCGCTTGGTGTGGATCCTAGCCATCTAATTCCGATTGAGGATAACTTCTGGGAAATCGGTGCTGGACCTTCTGGACCAGACACTGAGATTTTCTTTGACCGTGGTAGCGATTTTGACCCTGAGAATATCGGTATCCGTCTTTTAGAAGAAGACATCGAAAATGACCGCTACATTGAGATTTGGAATATCGTTTTGTCACAATTCAATGCAGATCCAAGTGTGCCGCGCTCTGAATATAAAGAGCTGCCACACAAAAACATTGATACGGGTGCCGGACTTGAGCGCTTGGTGGCTGTTATCCAAGGGGCAAAGACTAATTTTGAAACTGACCTTTTCATGCCTATCATCCGTGAGATTGAAAAGCTCTCTGGTAAGACCTATGATCCAGACGGTGACAATATGAGCTTTAAGGTCATTGCTGACCATATTCGCTCTCTAGCTTTTGCTATTGGTGATGGGGCTCTTCCAGGTAATGAAGGGCGTGGTTATGTCCTTCGTCGCTTGCTTCGTCGTGCGTCGATGCATGGACAAAAATTGGGAATTGACGGACTTTTCCTTTATAAATTAGTGCCAACAGTTGGGCAAATCATGGAAAGCTATTACCCAGAAGTGCTAGAAAAGAAAGATTTTATTGAAAAAATCATTAAAAGTGAAGAAGAGTCATTTGCGCGCACCATCAATACTGGTCAGCATTTTGCAGAGCAGTTGATGTCACGCTTAGAAGAAGAAGGTAAAACAGAGATTTCTGGTCAAGATATCTTCAAACTTTATGATACTTACGGTTTCCAAGTGGAATTAACCGAAGAATTAGCTGAAAATCGTGGCTTTACTCTGGATTATGCTGGATTTGAAAAAGCTATGAAAGAGCAGCAAGAGCGTGCGCGTGCTAGTGTGGTCAAGGGTGGCTCTATGGGTATGCAAAACGAAACCTTATCAGGCATTACAGAGCCGTCTGCCTTTGACTATGAGCATCAAGAGCTAGATGCGACCTTATCTGTTATTGTGGCTAACGATACACGCTATGATATGATTTCAGAAGGTCAAGCTCTTCTTGTCTTTGATAAGACGCCATTTTATGCTGAAATGGGTGGTCAAGTAGCTGACCATGGTGTGATTTTAAATGCTAAGGGTGATCTTGTAGCGCAAGTCACAGATGTCCAAAAAGCACCAAATGGTCAAGCACTCCATACAGTTGAAGTTCGTGCTTCTTTAGCTGTTGGTGATACTTATCATTTAGTTGTTGACCATGAGCGTCGCAATCGTATCATGAAAAACCATACAGCTACTCACCTTCTTCATGCTGCCCTGCACCATATTATTGGTCAACATGCGACACAGGCTGGCTCTCTTAATGAAGCAGAATTTCTACGTTTTGACTTTACGCATTTTGAAGCTGTTTCAAGTGAAGATTTGAAGCGTTTAGAGCGTGAAGTCAATGAAAAAATCTGGGAAGCTATTCCTGTAACGACGGTTGAGACAGATATTGATACGGCTAAAGAGATGGGCGCTATGGCTCTCTTTGGTGAAAAGTATGGTAAAGAGGTTCGCGTTGTCTCTATTGGTGACTACTCTGTTGAGCTATGTGGGGGAACACACCTCAAGAACACGTCTGAAATTGGTATTTTCAAGATTGTCAAGGAGGAAGGTATTGGCTCAGGGACACGTCGTATCCTGGCTGTGACAGGACGTGAAGCTTACATGGCATTTCGTGAGGAGGAAGAAGCCCTCAAGAGCATTGCAAGTACGCTAAAAGCGCCTCAATTACAACAAGTACCAAGCAAGGTAGAAGCTCTTCAAGAAAATCTGCATCATCTGCAAAAAGAAAATGCAGCCTTGAAAGAAAAAGCGGCAGCGGCTGCTGCAGGTGATGTCTTTAAGGATGTCAAGGAAGTATCAGGCAAACGCTATATTGCAACACAAGTCTCAGTTTCTGATGCGGGAGCCCTTCGTACTTTTGCAGATCAGTGGAAACAAAAAGATTATTCAGATGTTCTTGTCTTAGTGGCAGCTATTGGGGATAAGGTAAATGTCCTGGTTGCTAGTCAATCAGCGGATATTCACGCTGGAAATATGATTAAATCATTGGCGCCAATCGTTTCAGGACGAGGTGGCGGAAAAGCTGATATGGCCATGGCAGGTGGTTCAGACGCATCGGCCATTCCAGAATTATTAAAAGCAGTAGCTGATTTTATTTAAAAAAGAAAACTATTATACGGACTGATAAAGTTGTATAATAGTTTTTTATATGTTATATTGTTATAGTATGTTTAAAACATCACTATCTTTTAGTAAAGGAGTTTATCATGACGAATACCTTACGTGTGAGTTTCCCTCAATGGCAAGGGGGAAATCGTCCAGAATATTATTTGGGAGCTCAATTACTAGATTTTTTGGCCCCTAAGACGACACAAGAAACCCTTTATATCCCTGTTAGTCAGGAATCAACCGCAGAGACTAAAAAAGACGGGATTGTAGCTAAAGAGCAATTGTTGAGCCAGACAAAGATAGCTCTTGAGAAGATTGGCTCTAAAAATCCTGATAAGCTGGTCATTTTAGGCGGCGATTGTAGTGTTGATTTAGCCCCATTTGCTTATCTGTTAGAGAAATATGGTCCTGAGAAGACTGGTATTTTGTGGATAGATAGTCACATGGATATTTTCACCCCTGAGACATTTGAAAACTATCATGCTATGGTGGTCACGAGTTTATTAGGTGAAGGGGATAAAGACTTTGCCAATCTTGTGGCTCAAAAGTTGCAGCCAGATAATATTGTCTATGCAGGCATCAATGACCCCAGCGAAAAAAATCGTGAACTGTACGATAAATATCGCTTTAAAACCTTTGATAAGAAAGAGGTAGAAGACACTCCAAATCTTATCGTAAAAGCCCTTAAAGAGAGAGGGATTGAGCATTTGATGATTCATTTTGACTTAGATGTGCTGAGCCTGAATGAGTTTAGAGCGACTTATTTTGCAGAATTACCCATTTATGATAAGAGTCGTCAACATTTGCCAGAAGCCACAAGTCTAAAAGGTGTGGTTAATCTGATCCAAGAAGCGGATAAGGCCTTTAATCTCGTAGGGCTAGGTATCACAGAGCATCTACCTTGGGATGCCATTATTCTCCAAAAGATGTTAGCAGAGTTGCCATTGATTAGCGAATCTTAAAAAAATCACCCTTGTTAAAGGGTGATTTTTTAATTAACTTCTAATAACTTTGGCGATGATAGGATAATAATGGTTAGGCTGATGACCGTGATAGACCATGTTAGTAAACCAGTTGTGCCATTGACACTAATGGAGTAGGCTACTGCTCCGACACCTTTTGGTGCGTAAGAGCCCCAAAAAAGCACGCCTGCGTAAAAATGTAAGAGGTAGCGAACGAAACAAGCTATGAAGGCTGCTAGGTAAGCTGTTAAGAGTACTTTTGTGCGCTGTTTTTCTTTAAGATAAACTTGGATACGCCCAGAAAAAAGACCAGCAAGCCCCATAACTGTAAACGCAAAGATATATTCAATGAAGGCTTGATAGGGTGTCAATATATAGGCTTTTCCTAAAACAAAATGCAACAAACCCCAGATAAACCCACTGATTAGCCCATACTTTAAGCCACGTCTAAGGCTAATAAAGATAAGAGCAATAGCCCCAAATGAAGGGGTGAACCAAGAGGCAAAGTCAGGGATAAGTGACAATACCATAGCCAAAGCGGCAAAGAGAGCGGCTTCGACAAGAGCGGTGCGGTTAGATGACTTAGACATAAAAACTCCTCTCAAATCAGAAAGGAGTGTTGTGTCGATAGTTTACAAATAGGTATCTACTAGTAACGTCACAATCCCTACGCTCGTCCTAACGAGATCAGGTTAGAGGATTTCGCAAAAAGGCGATCTCAGCTCAAGGCACTCCCTTGTGATATGTAATTGCTTACAAGTTTATCATAAAAGGATAAGCTTGTCAATGATAATATCTCATCTACTCTAAGCCGTACTGATAATCACTATCTTGCATGGCTTCTACAGTCCCTAGTAAGTAGCCATTTCCGACTTGAGAGAAGAAGTCGTGGTTAGAGGTACCTGTTGAAATACCATTCATAACAATAGGATTGACATCATCTGCCGTATCAGGGAAAAGTGGGTCCTGCCCTAGATTCATCAGTGCTTTATTGGCGTTATAGCGTAAAAAGGTCAAGACTTCTTCGGTCCAACCGACTGAGTCATAGAGTGAGTGAGTGTAAGCTTCCTCATTTTCATAGAGTTGATAGAGAAGGTCATACATCCAGTCACGAAACTCACTTTGTTGCTCTTCTGAAAGCTCGTTAAAGCCAAGTTGGAATTTATAGCCGATATATGTCCCGTGGACAGACTCATCACGGATGATGAGTTTGATGATTTCAGCGACATTAGCGAGCTTATTATTACCAAGATAGTAAAGCGGTGTGAAAAAGCCTGAGTAAAAGAGGAAGGTTTCCAGATAAGTAGAGGCAACCTTCTTTTGAAGAGGACTACCATTTTGGTAAATCTCGTTGATAATCCGTGCTTTTTCTTGGAGGTATTGGTTGTTGTTTGTCCACTCAAAGATGTCTTCGATCTCACTTTTGGTGTTAAGCGTTGAGAAGATAGAGGAGTAGGATTTGGCGTGGACAGACTCCATAAATTGAATATTATTAAGAACGGCTTCCTCATGAGGGGTACGGACATCGGCACGAATGGCTTCGACACCTGATTCTGATTGCATGGTATCAAGAAGAGTTAAGCCTCCAAATACCTTTCCGACCAAGTCTTTTTCCTCATCAGAGAGCTTACGCCAGTCATCAAGGTCATTTGAGAGGGGAATACGAGTGTCGAGCCAAAATTGCTCTGTCAGCTTTTCCCAAGTTGATTTATCAATAAGATCTTCAATTTCATTCCAATTGATGGCTTGATAATAGGTGGTCATGTGTATCTCCTTAGATTCAGAGGGTAAATAGAAGGGGCTTAGAACATTGAGTGTCTAGACTTGCTATCCGTTATGACTTCTTGGATACTATCCTAATGCTCAATAATTTTGTCATTGTCATCAAAACGGAAAAAATCCATGGTGACGTAGTCTTTATTATCAGGATGCCCCCAACTTTGATGGGTATGTAGCGCTACAAGATCACCTTCAGCAATCACACGTAAAAAGCGGATACTTTTATCAGGATATTCTTCTTGCATGCGGTTAAAATAAGCGATAAAACCGTCTTTGCCGTCTTCGACTAGAGGGTTGTGTTGGAAGTAGTTATCACCGACATAATCAGCAACAGCTTGTTATGGGTTACCTTCAAAAGCAGTACGGTAAAAATTGACTGCGGCTTCTTTACGTTTGTTTTCCTTAGTCATGAAACTCTCCTTTTAGTGGCTAAATAACGCAAGACTCACACTGGTTAGCGCCGACTTCATCTCCATCGTCTGTAAAGGTACGAATATAGTAGATCGATTTTAAGCCTTTGTTGAAGGCGTAGTGGCGTAAAATAGAGAGGTCACGTGTGGTTTGCTTGCTTTGTGTCTTCCACTCGTAGAGTCCTTCAGGAATGTCACTGCGTAGGAAGAGGGTAAGCGATAACCCTTGATCGACATGCTCTGTTGCAGCAGCATAGACATCGATGACTTTACGCATATCCATGTCATAAGCTGAGGTATAGTAAGGAATAGTGTCTGTTGAAAGACCAGATGCTGGGTAGTAGATTTTACCGATTTTCTTTTCTTGACGCTCTTCGATACGTTGTGTAATAGGGTGAAGAGAGGCAGAGACATCGTTGATATAGCTGATAGAGCCATTAGGAGCAACAGCTAAGCGGTTTTGATGGTAAAGCCCATCTGTCATGACAGCTTGACGGAGTGCCTCCCAATCGCTTGCCTGTGGGATAAAATGATCTTTAAAGAGCTCTTTGACTAGAGGGCTCTTAGGTACGAACTGTCCTGTCACGTATTTATCAAAGTAAGTGCCGTCAGCATAGCGCGATTTGTCAAAATCAGCAAAGCGTTCCTGGCGTTCACGTGCGATAGCATTTGATTCTACTAAGCTCCAATAGTTCATCAGCATGAAGTAGATATTGGTGAATTCGACAGATTCAGGACTACCATAAGCAATATGGTTTTGAGCAAAGTAAGAGTGTAGTCCCATAGCACCAAGACCGATAGTGTGTGCGCTACTGTTGCCATTTTTGATAGTTGGGACAGCTTCGATATTAGAGTTATCTGTCACAAAAGTAAGGGCACGTACCATAGCACGGATAGAAGCACCAAAGTCAGGTGATGTCATCATATTCACGACATTGGTTGAGCCGAGGTTGCATGAAATATCAGTTCCAAGTTCTTCAAATTCCTGTGCATCATTGATACGGCTAGGTTTTTGAACTTGAAGAACCTCAGAGCAGAGATTGGACATGATGATTTTGCCATCAACAGGATTATGACGGTTAGCGGTATCGATATTGATGATGTAAGGATAGCCAGACTCTTGCTGCAATTTAGAAATCTCAGTTTCAAGGTCACGTGCCTTAATTTTAGTTTTAACGATGTTAGGATTAGCTACCATTTCATCATATTTAGCAGTGATGTCGATGTAGTTGTATGGCAGGCCATACTCGCGCTCTAGCGAATAGGGGCTAAAGAGATACATATCATCGTTGTTACGGACCAACTCGTAAAACTTATCAGGAACAGTAATTCCAAGTGAGAGGGTCTTAACGCGTACTTTTTCATCGGCATTTTCTTTTTTGGTTGATAAAAAGTTGAGAATATCAGGATGAAAGACATCTAGATAAACGGCGCCAGCTCCTTGACGTTGACCGAGCTGATTAGAATAAGAAAAACTATCCTCAAATAACTTCATGACAGGTACGACCCCAGAAGCAGCACCAGCATACCCTTTAATAGGAGCGCCAGCTTCACGAAGGTTGCTAAGAGAAATCCCTACACCACCTCCGATACGTGAGAGTTGAAGGGCAGAGTTGATGGAGCGTCCGATGGAGTTCATATCATCAGTAACTTGGATCAAAAAGCAAGAGACAAATTCTCCGCGTCGGCTACGTCCAGCATTTAAAAAGCTAGGTGTCGCAGGTTGATAGCGCTGGTTAATCATCTCAGTTGCCAAACGACGCGCTAACTCCTCATTGCCATCAGCAAAATAAAGGGCATTAAAGAGAACACGGTCTTCAATGCTTTCTAAATAGTAGTTGCCATCATTGGTTTTGAGGGCATATTGTTGATAAAATTTATACGCAGCCATAAAAGATTTAAAGCGAAACTGATGAGCTTTAAGTTCTTTTGACAACTCTTCGATAAAAGCAGGTTGATATTTTTGAATAAAGGCTTTTTCAATATAATCATGCTCTATGAGGTAGCTAATTTTTTCAGTAATAGATGTAAATGCCATGGAATTTGGAAGTACATTTTCATGAAAAAAAGCACGAAGAGCTTCTTTGTCTTTATGCAGAGGAATTTGTCCATTGATAGGACGGTTAATTTCATTATTTAAGCGAAAGTAAGAGACATCGCCCAATTCTTTTAAACTCATAATATTTCCTTTTCAAATGAAGTGATGTGTTGGTTTTAAATGATTTCTTTTAGCTTACTAGGTTGAAAACCAGAAAAACGTACCTCACCAGCTTCAATAACTGGAGCAGCTTTGAAACCAAGATTAACCAGATAAGCGATTTTATCAGGTTGTTCGTCGATGTTGATTTCTTCAAAATCAGCATTGTGTTGCTCGAGGAATTTCTTAGTCATTTTGCATTGCATACAGTTGTTTTTTGAAAACAAAGTAATCTTAGCCATGGTTTCACTATCTCCTTTGTAATGTGATACCTAAATAGCATATCTAAATATAGTCAAAAAAGCAAGGATTTTTTCTAGAAATACTATATATAGTGTAGAGTGTTTATTTATAATGCTAAATATGGGGTTTTATCAAATCAAACTCTGATGTTAAAACACTCTTAAAAGCGCAGTAAGTATTCTTTAGGATAGGTAATCTTAGCTAGACAATACCCTCTAAAATGTATAAAAATAACAAGGTCTTTATTATATGTAGAAAAGGAGAAATTATCTAAAAATAATAAAGTGAAATAAGCCGTTTGACATTTTAATCTTGAAAAAGGGTTTAGCTTATGTTATAATTTTAACTTGTAAGGGTTACCATACAGATAACCCAATATTTACTATTATTTAAAATAAAGGAGAATCCATTATGGCTTCAAAAGATTTCCACATTGTTGCAGAAACAGGTATCCACGCACGTCCAGCTACTTTGCTTGTTCAAACAGCTAGCAAATTTGCTTCAGACATTACACTTGACTACAAAGGTAAATCAGTAAATCTTAAATCTATCATGGGTGTTATGAGTCTTGGTGTTGGTCAAGGTGCAGATGTGACTATTTCTGCTGAAGGTGCTGACGCTGACGATGCTATCGCAGCTATCGAAGAAACAATGACAAAAGAAGGATTAGCGTAAATATGACAGAAATGCTTAAAGGAATTGCTGCATCTGATGGTGTTGCCGTTGCTAAAGCATATCTACTTGTCCAACCGGATTTGTCATTTGAGACTGTTACAGTTGAAGATACAAATGCAGAAGAAGCTCGCCTTGATGTAGCCTTAAAAGCATCACAGGACGAGCTTTCTGTTATCCGTGAAAAAGCAGTAGATAGCCTTGGTGAAGAAGCTGCAGCCGTATTTGATGCTCACTTAATGGTTCTTGCTGACCCAGAGATGATTGGTCAGATAAAAGAGACAATTCGTGCGAAACAAGTTAACGCAGAGAGTGCTCTGAAAGAAATCACAGACATGTTCATCACTATTTTTGAAGGCATGGAAGATAATCCTTACATGCAAGAGCGTGCTGCTGATATTCGTGACGTTGCTAAGCGTGTTTTAGCGCATCTCTTGGGTGCTAAATTACCAAATCCTGCTACCATTGATGAAGAGTCTATCGTGATTGCTCATGATTTGACACCTTCTGATACAGCACAGTTAAATAAAGCTTTTGTTAAAGCGTTTGTGACAAACATCGGTGGACGTACAAGCCATTCGGCTATTATGGCACGTACTCTTGAGATTGCTGCTGTTCTTGGTACAAATGATATTACTGAGCGTGTTAAAGATGGCGATTTGATTGCTGTTAACGGTATTACTGGTGATGTTATCATCAACCCTACAGATGAGCAAATTGCTGAATTTAAAGCTGCTGGTGAAGCTTATGCTAAGCAAAAAGCTGAGTGGGCTTTATTAAAAGACGCAAAGACTGTAACAGCAGACGGTAAACACTTTGAGTTGGCAGCTAACATCGGTACACCAAAAGATGTTGAAGGTGTTAACGATAATGGTGCTGAGGCTGTTGGACTTTATCGTACAGAGTTTCTTTATATGGACTCTCAAGATTTCCCAACTGAAGATGAACAGTACGAAGCTTATAAAGCGGTTCTTGAAGGAATGAATGGCAAACCTGTTGTCGTTCGTACAATGGATATCGGTGGTGATAAGGAGCTTCCTTACTTTGATCTTCCAAAAGAGATGAATCCATTCCTTGGTTTCCGTGCGCTTCGTATCTCTATCTCAGAGACTGGTAACCAAATGTTCCGTACACAGCTTCGTGCTCTTCTTCGTGCTTCTGTACATGGTCAATTACGTATCATGTTCCCGATGGTTGCGTTACTAAAAGAATTCCGTGCAGCTAAAGCTATCTTTGAAGAAGAAAAGGCTAATCTTAAAGCAGAAGGTGTTGCCGTTTCAGATGATATAGAAGTAGGTATCATGATTGAAATTCCAGCAGCAGCTATGCTTGCGGACCAATTTGCTAAAGAAGTTGATTTCTTCTCAATTGGAACAAATGACCTTATTCAATACACAATGGCGGCAGATCGTATGAACGAGCAGGTATCATATCTCTACCAACCATATAATCCATCTATCCTTCGTTTGATTAACAATGTGATCAAAGCAGCTCATGCAGAAGGTAAGTGGGCAGGTATGTGTGGTGAGATGGCTGGTGATCAGACTGCTGTTCCGCTTCTTGTTGGTATGGGACTCGATGAGTTTTCAATGAGTGCTACTTCAGTTCTTCGTACACGTAGCTTGATGAAGAAACTTGATACAGCTAAGATGCAAGAATATGCGAACCGTGCTCTCACAGAGTGCTCAACTATGGAAGAAGTTATTGAACTCGGTAAAGAGTATATTGGCTTTGGCTAAACTTGATAAAAAGCTAGTTTCCACTTTGGAAGCTAGCTTTTTTGTGCTCTTTCTTCATTAAATGTCACAAATATGAGAAGTGTTTCTATTGATGAAAAAAATTAAATGTGATATAATATGAGATGGAAAATAATAATCAATTGGAGAGAAGGGGAGTATATGAATTCCAAAAAACATAAAGGAATGGATTGGTATGCGACAAAGCAACGCTTTTCTATTCGTAAGTATCATTTTGGTGTAGCAAGTGTCCTTTTGGGAGCAGTTTTAGCAACTGGGACTGTGGCTATTCAAAATGTTCAAGCAGATGAAACAACCGTTAGCACAGTTGTCGCTAACACTGAAAACCAAGTAACAACTGATGAAACACAAACGAGTGAGTTGCAAGCTCAATTAGCATCTTCTGAGAGCCAAACTCTACCCGTCTTAACAGAGTCAACTGTTGAGATAGGCTCAGAAGTCTCTTCAGTTACTGAGCTGGTCAGTGAGCCTGAAGTTTTAACAGAAGATACAGAGTATATTGTAGAAAGTGAAAAGGCCTCCTCGGGAGTTTTGGTTAATGCTAACGACAGTTTAGGTGAGGTTCAAACACCTATGAGAGAAGAGATTGACATGATGGAAGAGGAAGTTATCTCAGAAGGGGTTGAGGCTGAGATTTCTGAGTTGCCTGTACTATCTGAAGAAGCTTCTAAGGAAATACCTCAAAAAAAAGAAATTGTTGATACTTCTCTGCAAGTTTCAAATGAAGTAGTAGTTAGTGAAAGATTAAAAATCCAAAAAAATCTTCAAGAAACGGCATTAGTCAAGCGAAGAGATGAGCGAGATCTGTATACTACTACATTACCAACGTTACGTTCAGTAACATTCAGAGCTAGTCAATCGTCTGATGAGGTTCAGGTATACAGTCAGGTTCAAAGTTTTTCTGATAAACCTGGTGGAACGATTTCGGACTTTAAGGGTTATGTGGTAAAGAGTGCCCATACACCTACAACAGATAATATTCGTTTTGAATTTGATTATACGCCAACAATTGCTGCTGGACGGACAACAGAGGTTCCCTTTGTGTTTGGGATTGGTTATTCGGCCAACTTTAAACTAGTGCAAAATAGTCTTAAAGTAAATGGGCAAACCGTTCCGTATTATAAATCAGATAATGGTTCTGAGTGGTACTGGTCTTCCAGTCAGAAAGTCCGTATTGGTCAGAAAAATAGAGTAGAATTTGTAGCGCAAGCAGTTACAGAAAAAATTCACTATAGTAATGTTAACCCAACGATTGGTACAGCTAATACAGGGAACTATAACCGTTTCTTTTATCCCTTATCAGGTGATGCCATTGTTCGGAATACAACCACTGGTACTGTAAAGTTTGATGCAAAAACATTCCAAGAAACGATTGAGGAAATTGAGGGACCTAAGTTACCGGAGCCTAAGGTAGAAACTTCTGCAATTCCGTTTACAACAGAATACAAGGCAGATGAAAGCCTAGAGGTTAATACTCAAGCGACAGAGCGTGAGGGTGTAGACGGTGAACAGACAGTCACGACTACCTACAAAAAAGAAGGGACAGAGATTGTTGAAACCAAGGGTGAGCCAGTCGTTACCAAAGAACCGGTTGCGAAGATTGTTAAAGTTGGTACGAAGCCAACTGTTGTAACAGAAACAATCGAGTTTAAGACAGTTTATCAAGATGATCCAAGTATGAATCCTACTGATCCAGAAGTGCTTGTCACGGAAGGAAAAGCGGGTCAAAAGACAACGACTACAACATATCGCTTGGATGAGAAGACGGGAACTGTCACTCCAAATACGCCAACTGAAGAAGTTGTAGCAGCAGTGGATCGTGTTGTTCGCCGTGGTGTTGGTCAAGAAAGCAAGATTGCTTTTGAAACTACTTATGTAGCCAATGAGAATTTGGAAGCTGGTCAACAAGAAGTTGTGACAGAAGGTGTGGAAGGAACACGCCATCCAAATGGCGAAGTTCTTAAGGAGCCTGTGACTAAGGTTGTTCAAGTTGGAACAAAACCAAAAATTGAAGTGACTGCTATTGCCTTTGAGACGATCTATGAAGAAGATCCAAATATGAAGGCGACAGATCCAGAAGTTGTTCTTGTGGAAGGACAAAACGGAGAAATCGTAGTTACAACGACCTATACGCTAGATACTAAGACAGGGACTCTTAGTGAAAATGAGCCAACTGAAAAAGTTACAGCACCTGTCAATCGTGTGGTCAAACGCGGTGTTGGACAAGAAACAACTATTCCATACAAGACGGTCTATCAAGCAGATGAAACTCTTGAAGCTGGTGAAAAACAAACCAAAACACAAGGTGTTACTGGTGTTATGCAACCTGATGGTAGCATCAGTAAGCAAGCTGTTGATGAACTTATCTTAGTCGGAACTAAGCCTAAAGTCGTAGAAGAGATGATTGCTTATGAGACATTCTACGAAGCAAATGATGAACAGCCGCTAGGTGATGAACGCATCAAGAATACGGGTGTTAAAGGATTAATTGTTACTACAACGACTTATACTTTAGACACGACAACTGGGAACGTAACAGCTAGTGAGCCAGTTAGTGAGACAGTTCGTAAGGTTATCAATCGTATCGTACGTCTAGGTACAAAGCCAACTGAAAAAGAAACAGCAATTGCTTATGAGACCGAGTATGTGACAGACGACAAGATGGGGATTGATGATCCAGAAGTTGTTGTCCAAGAAGGTCAAGCAGGTAAGCGTGTTGTTACAACGACTTATAAGGTAGATAAGACAACAGGGGCAGTAACACCAGACAAGGAAGTAGAAACTTCTACTCCAGCGGTCAATAAGATTGTTAAACGTGGTGTCGGTAAAGAGACAATTATCCCTTACAATACTTTCTATGAAGCTGATGAAACGCTTAATGTTGGTGAGCGTGTTGTCACTAAAAAAGGTGAGCTTGGACTTCGTCATCCCAATGGAGTCATTACTAAGACAGCTGTATCAGAATATGTCAAAGTTGGTACAAAACCAACTGTAAGTACAGAAGTGATTGTCTATAAGACAGTTTATCAAGATGATCCAACTATGAAGACAACGGATCCTGTCGTTCTGGTGACAAAAGGTCAAGATGGTCTCAAGACAAGTACAGTGACTTACACCCTTGATACTATGACAGGTAATGTTATTGCTCAAGCACCTCAAGTGACGACAACTCCAGCAGTCGACGAAGTGATTAAGCGTGGTGTTGGTGAGGACACAGTGCTTTCTTATGCGACTGTTTATGTGGCTAATGATAAGCTTGACTATGGTAAACGTCAAACAGTGACCAAAGGTGAGACAGGACTTCGTCATCCAAATGGTACAGTGACTAAAGCAGCAGTTGATGAGGTAATTGCTGTTGGTACTAAGCCAGAAGTGACTGAAGAAAGCCTAGCATACAAAGTCATTTACCAAGATGATCCAACTATGAAAGTCAGTGAGCCTCAAGTTGTACTTGTCAAAGGTCAAGATGGCTTGAAAGTGACAACGGTGACTTACACTCTAGATACAAAGACAGGAGATGTCACTCAAAATACCCCAGACATCAAGCTAACTGCGGCAGTTGACGAAGTGATTAAGCGTGGTGTTGGTGAGGATACAGTACTTTCTTATGCGACTGTTTATGTGGCTAATGATAAGCTCGACTATGGTAAACGTCAAACAGTGACCAAAGGTGAGACAGGTCTTCGTCATCCAAATGGCACAGTGACCAAAGCAGCAGTTGATGAGGTAATTGCTGTTGGTACTAAGCCAGAAGTGACTGAAGAAAGCTTAGCTTACAAAGTCATTTACCAAGATGATCCAACCATGAAAGTCAGTGAGCCTCAAGTTGTACTTGTCAAAGGTCAAGACGGTTTGAAAGTGACAACGGTGACTTACACTCTAGATACAAAGACAGGAGATGTCACTCAAAATACCCCAGACATCAAGCTAACTGAGGCAGTTGACGAAGTGATTAAGCGTGGTGTCGGTGAGGACACAGTGCTTCCGTATGATACTCTTTATGTAGCTAACACAGCAGTTGATAGAGATGTTAGGGTAGTTAAACAAGCTGGACAACACGGACTTCGCCACCCAAATGGTACAGTCACTAAAGAGCCTGTGACTCTTATTATTGAGGTAGGGACAAAACCTACGGTTGTCGAAGAGACATTGGATTTTATCACCGTTTACCAAAATGATGCGAGCATGAAAGCTAGTGAGCCAGAAGTTCTTGTTAAAGAGGGGGTTCTTGGCAAGAAAATCAGTACGACGAACTATACCTTAAATGAAAAGACAGGCGAGGTGAGCTTGTCACCTGTTCAAGTTGAGCTGATTCCTGCTGTGAATCGTATTGTGAAGCGTGGTATCGGTGAAGACACCGTGTTGCCGTATGAGACAAGCTATATCGCTGATGAAACGATGGCTGTGGGCAGACGTCAGTTGGTGACTAAAGGTGAAAATGGTGTCCGTCATCCAAACGGTACAGTCACAAAAGAAGCTGTTACAGAAGTGGTTAGAATCGGTACAGAACCTATCACAAATCTTGAAAAATTACCATATAAGACAATTTATCAAGATGATGCTACTATGAAAGCAGATGATCCAGAAGTGATCGTCGTGGCAGGTAAGACTGGGCTTAAGACAACAGTGACTACATTTACGTTAGATACTAAGACAGGTGATGTGACAGCAAATGAACCTCATGTGCTTACAGTAGATGCTGTAGATGAGGTGATTAAGCGTGGTGTTGGAGAAGATACACTGCTTCCATACAAGACAGTTTTTGTGGCAAATGCTGAGCTTGATTATGGTATTCGTAACGTTGTTGTAGAAGGTATCGAAGGTATTCGTCATCCAAATGGTAGCATTACCAGAGAGGTCGTAAATGAAGTGATTGAAGTAGGTGTCAAACCTCACATCACAGAAGAGATCCTTGCTCATAAGACGATTTACCAAGATGATCCAACTATGAGCGTTAACGATCCAGATGTTATTGTAGTGGAAGGTGTTGATGGCAAACGTATCATCAAGGTCACTTATCTTCTTAATGAAGAGACTGGTGAGGTTACTGCACAAGTTTCTGAGCAATTGATTGCTCCTATTGATGAGGTGATTAAGCGTGGTATTTGTGAGCCAGCTCCACTTCCAGAGCCATGTCCTGCCCCAATTACAGAACCATGCCCTACTCCTATGGTAGAGGTTGTAGAAGAGCAAGAAGCGCCAGTTGTGGCTGAAATGCTTCCTGAGACAGGCGATGACAATTCTGCAGCAGCAGTAGGTGTCGGTGCTATTCTTCTTGGTATGATTGGTCTATCAGGTATATCTGGTCGTAAAAAATCAGAAGAGTAAGCTTTATAGCTGATAAAAACTATCTTCTCCTATGAGAAGGTAGTTTTTTGTTATTATTGTGTCTAAATTTTCAGATATTTTATGTAGCAAATAATTGCTAAATATCTAAAAAATGATAAAATAGTAACTAACTAATATTAGGAGGAATTACATTTGGCTAAAGCTTATAAAAACTATGTGAACGGCGAGTGGAAACTTTCAGATGAGAGTATTGCAATCTATGCTCCTGCGACTGGTGAGGAGTTGGGGACAGTTCCTGCCATGACAACTGAAGAAGTTGATTATGTTTATGCGTCTGCTCGTAAAGCGCTTCCGAAATGGAGAGCTCTTTCTTACGTTGAGCGTGCTGCTTATCTTCACAAAGCAGCGGATATCTTAGAGCGTGATGCTGAAAAAATCGGTGCAGTCTTATCTAAAGAAATTGCTAAGGGCTATAAATCAGCAGTAGGTGAGGTTATCCGTACTGCTGAGATTATTCATTATGCTGCTGAGGAAGGACTTCGTATGGAAGGTGAAGTTCTTGAGGGTGGTAGTTTTGAAGCGGCTAGCAAAAATAAAATTGCCATTGTACGTCGTGAGCCAGTAGGTCTTGTACTTGCTATCTCACCATTTAACTACCCAATTAACTTGGCAGGTTCTAAGATTGCTCCAGCGCTTATTTCAGGAAACGTTGTTGCCCTTAAGCCACCAACACAAGGCTCTATTTCAGGTTTGCTTTTGGCAGAAGCTTTTGTAGAAGCTGGTATTCCTGCTGGTGTCTTCAATACGATTACAGGTCGTGGTTCAGTGATTGGGGATTATATTGTTGAGCATGAGGCAGTTAATTTCATTAACTTCACAGGTTCAACACCAGTTGGTGAGCGTATCGGTAAATTGGCAGGTATGCGCCCAATCATGCTTGAGTTAGGTGGTAAGGACTCTGCTATTGTTCTTGAAGATGCTGATATTGAGTTGGCTGCTAAAAATATCGTAGCTGGGGCATTTGGCTATTCAGGACAACGTTGTACTGCCGTTAAGCGTGTACTTGTTATGGAATCAGTGGCAGATGAGTTGGTAGAAAACATTTGTCAAAAAGTGCTTGATTTAACAATTGGGATGCCAGAAGATGACACAGATATTACACCATTGATTGATAAGAAGGCTGCTGACTTTGTAGAAGGTCTTGTCAATGATGCGAGTGAAAAAGGTGCAACTGCCCTTACTGAGATTAAACGCGAAGATAATCTTATCTGTCCTGTTCTTTTTGATAAGGTGACAACAGATATGCGTCTAGCTTGGGAAGAGCCATTTGGTCCTGTTCTTCCAGTTATTCGTGTGAAATCTGTGGAAGAAGCCGTTGAGATTTCAAATAAATCTGAATATGGTCTTCAAGCGTCTATCTTCACCAACAACTTCCCATTAGCCTTTAAAGTAGCTGGTGAGCTAGAGGTTGGAACTGTGCACATCAACAACAAAACACAACGTGGTACAGATAACTTCCCGTTCTTGGGAGCTAAGAAGTCTGGCGCTGGTGTACAAGGTGTGAAGTACTCTATCGAAGCGATGACAAGTGTTAAATCTGTTGTATTTGACATTGCAAAATAAGCTTTTTAGAGAGCTTTGGTTTACCAAAGCTCTTTTTGTTTTGCATTAAAAAGATTTTTAAGTCTTTACATAAAATGGTAGTGGTTTAGGGGGAAAATATGCTACAATAGAAATATTACTGTAACGGGAGATAAGTATGAAGCTTCAAGCTAATAGTGAACAATTACAAGGAACGATTCGTGTTCCAGGTGATAAATCAATTAGTCATCGTGCCATTATGTTTGGTAGTATCGCGACAGGTGACACTAAGGTTTATGATATTTTGCGTGGCGAAGATGTCCTCTCAACCATGCAAGCTTTTCGTGATATGGGAGTGGTGATTGAAGATGACGGTAAGACCGTGACGATCCAAGGTATTGGTTTTGATGGTTTAAAGGCCCCTAAAAAGGCACTTAATATGGGAAATTCTGGGACCTCTATTCGTTTGATAGCGGGCTTGTTAGCAGGACAAGATTTTGAGGTAGAGATGTATGGTGATGACAGTCTGTCAAAGCGTCCCATGGATCGCATTACCCTACCTTTGCAGCAAATGGGTGTCACCATATCAGGTCAGACAGAGCGTGATTTACCACCCCTTAAAATGCGAGGTAGTCAGTCTTTAAAGCCTATTAATTATCATTTACCAGTCGCTTCTGCACAAGTGAAGTCTGCTCTCATCTTTGCTGCCTTGCAAGCACAGGGGGAGTCAGTACTTGTCGAAAAAGAAAAAACACGCAATCATACTGAAGATATGATTAAACAGTTTGGTGGAGAGATTGCCATCAAGGGTAAGGAAATTCGTATCTCAGGTGGTCAAGTGTTTCAAGGGCAGGAAGTGACTGTTCCAGGTGACATTTCTAGTGCAGCCTTTTGGCTAGTAGCAGGTCTAATTGTCCCAAATAGCAACATTAGGCTAGAAAATGTCGGTATCAATGAAACACGTACAGGTATCATTGATGTTATTAAAGCTATGGGAGGTAAGATTAGCCTATCGGATATTGATGAAGTCGCTAAAGCAGCCACCATAAGGGTTGAAACATCAGAGTTACATGGTGTCGAGATTGCAGGTGATATTATTCCACGTCTTATTGATGAGTTGCCTATTATTGCGCTTCTTGCGACTCAGGCACAAGGAGAGACAGTCATTCGTGACGCTGAGGAGTTGAGAGTCAAAGAAACAGACCGTATCCAAGTGGTTGCTGATGTGCTAAATAGTATGGGAGCTGATATTGTAGCGACAGCAGATGGGATGATTATCAAAGGTAAAACACCTCTTCATGGCGCTAAAATCAATACTTTTGGTGACCATCGTATCGGGATGATGGCTGCCATTGCTGCACAAGTCGCTCAAGATGGAGACGTTGAGATTGAAAGAGCGGAGGCTATCAATACGAGTTATCCGACTTTCTTTAGTGATTTGGAGGCGTTACGACATGGCTAAAGTATTGATTGGGTTTATGGGAGCGGGTAAATCAACGATTGCTGAATTACTAGACTCAGATTACATTGATATGGATAGTGTCATTGCGGAGCGAATTGGGATGAGTATTGCTGATTTTTTTGCTAGCAAAGGTGAAGAGGCTTTTCGGCAGATCGAATCACAAGTGCTAGAGGAGTTATTAGAGAGCAATCATGTCATCTCTACAGGTGGTGGCGTTGTTGTTAGTGAGAAAAATCGCCGTTTATTAGCTAAACACGGTGAGACTGTCTATCTAAAGGCTCCTTTTGAGACTCTCTATGAGCGTATTGGCGCAGATACGAGCAATGTCCGCCCTTTATTTGTCAATAACAGCAAAGCTGATTTTAAAGCTATCTTTGAAGGACGACAAGACTGGTACGAAGAAGCATCTAATATCGTTGTTGATGTAGCTGATAAAAGTCCAGAAGCGATCATTGAGGTTTTGCGATGAAAGTGGCTTATTTAGGACCGTATGGGTCATTTACACATCTTGTGGCTAGTAAAAGTTTTACTAAAGATGAGCTCATCGCGTTTCCAAGTATCACTGAGGTGATGAAAGCTTATGAGGAGCATCAAGTGGATTACGCCATTATTCCTGTGGAGAATTCTATTGAGGGGTCTGTTCACGAAAGTTTAGATTATCTTTTTCATCAAGCTGATATTAGTGCGGTTGCTGAGGTTATTCAACCCATCAAACAGCAATTATTAGCGACGAAGCGAGATAAACCTATTGACAAAATTCTCTCACATCCTCAAGCGATTGCACAGGCTAAACGCTACATCAAAGACCATTACCCTAAGGCTCTTTTAGAGACAACTACTAGCACTGCTTATGCAGCGCGCTTTGTATCTGAACATCCTAATGAGCCTCTAGCAGCTATTGCTCCTTTACAGGCAGCAAAGACCTATCATTTAGAAGTTGTTGCCAAGGATATTCAAGAAATTGATGAAAATTACACACGCTTTTGGATTTTGGGAGATAGTCAACCTAGTATCAGTTTAGAAAAAGAAAAACAGAAAATGACGTTAGCTTTGACGCTTCCTGATAATCTGCCAGGCGCTCTCTATAAAGCCTTGTCAGTCTTTGCTTGGAGAGGCATTGATTTGACTAAGATTGAGAGTCGCCCTTTAAAAACAGTTTTAGGTGAATATTTTTTCATTATTGATCTTCTGGTTGAAGATAAGCACTTAGTGGGATATGCCTTAGAAGAATTGGCGACGGTTGGTATCCGTCCTAAGATTTTAGGAGAATATCATATCTACCACCTATAACATTTTTATGCAGGAATACTAAATGACAAATCGAACTAATGGACTGACGCATCACGAGCAGCTTCGTTATCATTATTTATTGCAAAATTTACAATATCTCAATGAAACAGAGCGTAGAGAGTTTAATTACCTTCATCAAAAAAGTCAAACGAGAGAGCCTAGTCAGTTTGTAGCGCAGACTGAGAAGCCTCAAGAAGAGAAAACGCCTATTTTTCATGACCCAGCGTTTGATAAGCTAGATACTCTAGAAGAGCTTCCTCTTTATCCCCATCAGCCACGTGAGAGTAAGAAGAGATCACGAGAAGATAGAGAAAACAAAAGGCACTCAAAACCTTCCTCACCTAAAAAACGTAAAGGGATTAAACGCGTTTTTTTAGGGCTCATAGCGGTTTTTCTGGCTTGTGTCTTAGGGATGTTAGTGATGTTTTTTAGAGGGATGTCAGATGTTGGTGGAAATGGTTCTGATTATCAAGCAGCCGTTACAGAGTATTTTGATGGTCAAGAAACGTCTGACGGCACCAATATTCTTGTGCTTGGTAGCGATCAACGAGTGACACAGGGATCAACAGATGCTAGGACAGACACCATTATGGTTGTTAATGTCAACAATAGTTCTGGTAAAGTCAAGTTAGTTAGCTTTATGCGGGATACCTTGGTGAATATTCCTGATTATAGTGTCGGCGATTATACTGATATCAAGTTAAATACGGCTTTTAATCTAGGGGAGCAAGATAATAGCCAAGGAGCAGAGTATATCCGACAAGTCTTAAAACATAATTTTGATATTGATATCAAATACTATGTTATGGTAGATTTTGAGACATTTGCAGAGGCTATCAATACCATGTTTCCTAATGGTGTGGAGATAGACGCACGATTTGGGACAGTAGATGGTCAAAAAGTATCATCTGTTGAAGTACCAGATGATTTGATGGCAAAAGATGGTGTTGTACCTAATCAAACGATTACGGTGGGTAAGCAACGCATGGACGGACGGACACTCTTAAATTATGCTCGTTTTCGGAAAGATGATGACGGTGATTTTGGTCGTACTCAGCGTCAACAACAAGTCATGTCTGCTATCGTTTCTCAAGTTAAAGATCCAACGAAGCTCTTTACAGGAGCTGCGGCAGTCGGCAAGGTGTTTGCGATAACATCGACTAATATCTCTTATTCTTTCTTGCTATCTCATGCTATTTCTATCTTATCCGATGCTCAAAAAGGCGTCGAACAAGTCACCATACCAAATGAAGGGGATTGGATCGACACGATGGATATGTATGGTGGAGCTGGTCTTGATATTGATTTTGAGAAATATCAGGGAGTCTTATCAGATATGGGTCTACGTTAGTGCTTTTATGGTATAATAAAGTAAATGGAGCGTATGCTCCTTTTTCAATGATGTCAAATAGAGAGTTGAGAGTATATGAAAAAAAATGATATAATTCAGGCAACAATTACAGACCTTAGTCATGATGGTCTAGGGGTTGCTAAGTTAGATGGTTTAGTAATTTTTGTGGACAATGCTCTGCCAGAAGAAGTAGTTGACTTGCGTATTTTAAAGGTGACAAAGAGGTTTGCTTATGCTAAAGTTGAGCGCTATATCACTAAGTCAGAAGATCGTGTGGATGATTTGGATCGAGCGTATCTACGCAGTGGTATTGCTGATCTGGGGCATATGACTTATGAAAAACAGCTCCTATTTAAACGTCAGCAAGTGGAAAATGTCCTCAGAAAAACAGCGAAATTAGAGGCTGTGTCTGTCAATGACACTCTTGGCCTGCCCCACCCTTACGCTTATCGTAATAAGGCTCAAGTGCCTGTTAGGCGTGTCAATGGTCAACTAGAGATTGGTTTTTTTAGAAAAGGCTCTCACGATTTACTCCCTTTAGAAGATTTTTTGATTCAAGATAAGGAGATTGATCGCTTACTGCTTTTTGTCCGTGATTTGCTACGTCGCTACGACGTTAAACCATATGATGAGGCGACCAAGTCAGGCTTAATCAGGCATTTAGTGGTTAGACGAGGTTTCTATATAGGGGAGATGATGTTGGTCTTGGTGACGACACGTCCTAAAATCTTTCGTTTAGAAGCGATGATTGAAAAGCTTAGAGCTGCTTTTCCACAATTGGTCTCTATCGTGCAAAATATCAATGACAAGGATACCAATGCTATTTTTGGCCCAGAATTTAAGACATGCTACGGTAGAGACTATATCGTGGATGAGATGTTAGGCAAACGTTACGAGATTTCAGCCCAGTCCTTTTACCAAGTCAACACGCAGATGGCAGAGCTATTGTATGAGACAGCTATTGCGTTTTCAGAGTTAAATCAAGATGATGTCGTTATTGATGCTTATTCGGGTATTGGGACCATAGGGCTTTCATTTGCAGACAAGGTCAAAGCGGTGTATGGTGTCGAAGTTGTCGAGCAGGCGGTCTATGATGCCAAGAAAAATGCTCAGTTAAATCACATAACCAATGCGCACTATGTAGCAGATAGTGCTGAGCGAGCAATGGCAAATTGGCAAAAAGACGGCGTTCA
This sequence comes from Streptococcus lishijunsis, assembly GCF_047290665.1. Classification (NCBI taxonomy): domain Bacteria; kingdom Bacillati; phylum Bacillota; class Bacilli; order Lactobacillales; family Streptococcaceae; genus Streptococcus; species Streptococcus lishijunsis. The sequence goes on from NZ_JBLBUC010000006.1 coordinate 84,477, forward strand.
AGCCAATGTGATTTTTGTTGATCCACCACGTAAAGGATTGACCGAAAGCTTTATCAAAGCAAGCGTTCGCATGGAACCAACTAAAATAACCTATATCTCATGTAACCCAGCCACCATGGCACGTGATGTTGCCCTATATGAGAACTTAGGATACAAACTCACCAAAGTCCAACCTGTTGATCTTTTCCCGCAAACGCATCACGTGGAGTGTGTAGCTCTGCTCGTAAAAGCCTAGAAACCTTTGAGTGATAGGGTAATGGAAAAACTTGATTATGAAGCGTACCCCCAAAGTTAGATAGAAAATCTAACTTTTGGGGGTTATTTTTATGAAATTGGCTTATAGCCCAAGGAGAGACTTTATAGTTAAATGAAATAAAAGTAGTACATTTATGGTATAATGTATTTATGGCATATTCATTAGATTTTCGTAAAAAA
>NZ_JBLBUC010000007.1:0-77778 GCF_047290665.1 Streptococcus lishijunsis
CTTCGACAACCTTACTTGGATCGTTTGGATCGTTTGTGTAAGGAGTCTTAGGTCCAATTGGGTTACCATCTGGATCAACTGGTACGTAGCTTCCTACTGGTTTGTAGACAACAGTTACCGTTGAATCAGTTCCAGCTTCTTCACCATCTTTAGCATCAGCATTGACAACAACTTTAACGCTATCAACAGCTGTATCTGCAGCAATCGTACCACGTCCATCATTAGCGTCATAAGTCTCTGTACGAGCCACATAACCTTCAACAACTGGTGTTGCAATAGAAGCATAGCTATCATTTGCAGCTACCCATGGTGTTGAGCTGATGACTTGACCAGTTACCTTATCAATAGTCACGCTACGTGTAATTGGTACTGAGATGGTCTTATCAGCAGACAATGTCTTACCAGCTTCATCAACATAATGAACTGTTAGAGTCGCGCTACCTTTAACGTTAGACTCTTGAGTTTCTTCTGGATATGTTGGTGAATTTGGATCTTCTGGGTTGATTGGATCCGTTGGTTTCTTAGGATTTTCTGGAGTAATTGTCTCAGTGATATGCTTCAAGACGATTGTGAAGTTTTGGTCAACTTTTGAATCATCATCAAAGGCTGTACCTGACTTGTAGTCATTTGATTCCACTTCATAACCACGTGCTTTGTAGTAAGCAATAATTTCATCAACTGTCTTACCTTCAAGGACAGGGTTAGTTTGACCTGTAAAGGTATCTGAGATAGTCTCACCAGCTTTACCTGTTTGACTTGCTGTCGTCAAGACTTTGTTATTATCGTCTTTATCAACAACAGTTACTGTCGCACGTTGTGCATCCTCAGTCTTCTTAAATGGTTGTTCTGTATCCTTAGTTGGATCCTCATTTGGTGTGTATGAGTTATTCGTACCATCAGGATTTTGTGGATCATAACCATTTGGTGTTGTTGGTGTGTTGTTACCAATTACCTTAGTTGGATCTTCTGGATCGTTTTGATAAGGTGTAGAGCTTGTACCTGGAATTGGTTCGTTTGTTTCAGAATCTACTGGAATGTAGTTTCCGACCTTGTTGTAAACTACTGTTACAACGGAATCAGTTCCAGCTTCTTCACCATCTTTAGCCGCTGTATTGACAACAACTTTAACGCTATCGACTGATTTATCAGCTGTGATAGTACCACGTCCATCGTTTGTATCATATGTCTCTGTACGAGCCACATAACCTTCAACAACAGGTGTCGCAATAGATGAATAAGTATCTGTCGCAGCTGTCCATGGTGTTGTACTAATCACCTCACCAGTTACTTTGTCAATTGTCACACTACGTGTAATATCAACAGAAATGGTCTTATCTGTTGCAACGCTCTTACCTGCTTCATCAACATAATGAACAGTTAACGTAGCGTTGCCTTTAACGTTAGATTCTTGTGTCTCAGCTGGATACGTTGGTGAATTTGGATCATCTGGATTGATTGGATCTGTTGGATTCTTAGGATTTTCAGGCGTGATTGTCTCTGTGGTATGTACCAAGTAAACCACATAAGCTTGGTCAACTTTTGAATCATCATCAAAGACAGTACCAGCGCTGTAATCTGCTGAATCTAATGTGTATCCACGATCTTCATAATACTTGATAACTTCAGCAATAGTCTTACCTTCAAGAGCAGGAACACTATAACCACTAAAGGCATCTAGGATTGGATCGCCAGATTTACCAGTTTGACTAGCCGTTGCCAAGACAGCATTGTTTTTATCCTTATCAACAAATGTCAAGGTTGCACGTTGCTCTTCTTCAACAACTTCAGTCTTCTTAAATGGTTGTTCTGTATCCTTAGTTGGATCATCATTTGGTGTGTATGAATTGTTAGTACCATCTGAGTTTTGTGGATCATATCCGCTTGGTGTCGTTGGTGTGTTAGTTCCTGTTACCTTAGTTGGATCATCTGGATCATTTTCGTAAGGTGTAGAGCTTGTTCCTGGAATTGGTTCCTTAGTGACAGAATCCACTGGAATGTAGTTACCAACTTTTTTGTAAACAACTGTTACAGCTGAATCAGTCGTTGCATCATCGCCGTTAGTAGCTGCTGCATTCACCACAACTTTAACACCGTCAACTGTCTTATCAGCAGTGATAGTGCCACGTCCGTCATTTGTATCATAAGTTTCAGTCGTAGCGACATAGCCTTTAACCACTGGAGTTGCTACTGCAGTATAGCTGTCAGTTGCTGCTGTCCATGGTGTGGTGCTAATGACTTGACCAGTTACCTTGTCAATCGTTACACTACGTGTTACTTCAACATCTGCTGTCTTATCTGATGCCACTGTATTACCAGCGTCATCAACATAATGAACTGTCAGAGTTGCTGTACCTTTGACGTTAGTTTCTTGTGTTTCTGATGGATACTTAGGAGAATTTGGATCTTCTGGATTGATTGGATCCGTTGGTTTCTTAGGATTCTCTGGTGTGATTGTCTCAGTTGTATGCTTCAAGACAATCGTGAAGTTTTGATCAACATCAGCATCATTATCAAATGCTGTACCTGACTTGTAGTCATTTGATTCTACTTCATAACCACGTGCTGTGTAATAAGCGATGATTTCATCTACTGTCTTACCTTCAAGTGCTGGGTTAGTTTGACCAGTGAAGGTATCAGAGATAGTCTCACCAGTATTACCTGTTTGGCTACCTGAAGTCAAGACTTTATTGTTGTCATCTTTATCAACCACAGTCACAGTCGCTTTTTGAGCAACGACTTTCTTATAAACAACCACTGTTTCGTAGTCTGCTGGTAAACCATCTGTTTGACCATTCTTATAAGCATCTGTCAATTGACCATTTGAAACGACCGTTTCTTGGATAGAAGACGCATCCAACACAGCATGAACTTCTGTACCTGAAGCGCCAACTGTTACGCCGTTGGCGTTTGTTGACTTGATTTCAGCAGTATAGCCATCAAGGACAGGGGACACAACTGTATCGTATGTTGTTTTAGTGTTGTCTGTCTTGCCAACTTTCCAACCTGTATCTGATGTCACGCTATATTTATTCTTAATGAAGTTAAGCACTTCATCAGCGTTGTGCGTACGTGCATACTCTTGGATAGATTGAATATCATCTTTGGTAATATCAAGCTTAAGATTACGTGTCCAGTCAGAACCTTGTTCTACGACAAGAGGTTGTCCATCTGTACCTAGAACTGGTGTACCATCTTCGTAAACGTAAGTAATCGTATTTTTATGATTACCTGCAGCTTGTACTTCTGTACTATGTGGAAACCAGATTTGGTGGTTTGCACGTTGAGAAGAAATACCGTAGTATGGCGCAGTACCTTGAGCACCTTTGACAGTAGGAGACGTATTGTTATCTTTAACGTTGTTGGCCGCTACATTTGGTGTCAAGCCGATACCTGTAATAGACATATCAGGGTTGACGTTGTTGTTGTAAGTGTCTGCTGCGTTGAAACCATGTTTTGGAGATGTCATGCTGTTGACATTCAACCAAATTTGTTTAGCATCATCAGACTTGATTTGTTGGTAAACAACGTAGTCTGTACCACCGATTTTCAAGACACCTTTAGTTCCACCCATATAGATGAGGTTACCATAGTTCTTGTTGTCTGTTTTGAGGATTTCAGTACCACCGACTGGCATCCAACCATCAATACTTCCACCTGCAGTGTAGCGTTGAAGGTTGACATACAATGGATCTTGAATATCAATCGTTGAGTTGGCAGCTCCAAGTGGGAATGAAATCAACTCAGCGTAGAAGTTGGTATTGTCGTCACGAATATCGACGATAGCACCCTTCTTAGATGTAAAGCTTGCTGTTGTTGTCGCTTTACGTGAGTCAAGTGAGATAACGTCATCCCATGGATTAGCTCCACGGTTTGTCATAACAACACGGAAGGTAGCATACTCATCAATTAAGATATTACCAGCTTCGTTGACCCCGATGTAGTTGTAGGCATTGTAAGAACCTGAAATCGCATCAGACCCTTCACTACCTGACTTATTACCTTTTCCATCTGATTCAAATAACGTATCAGAGTGTTTAGAGATGGTAATGTTAGAGTCGTTGGCAAGGTCAAGTGCCACACCATTTCCTTTATTTTGGAAATGTACTTTAGAGTATTCACCTGATACAAACTTAGAGTTGTTACCTAAGATAATACCATCACGACCTGTGAAATTAAAGGTTGAGTACTCACCAAGTTGGACACTAGCTGGACCTGCGTTACGTGATTGGTTGGCTGTGTAGCCACCAAAACGGTCTCTATCTGTAACAGCAATACCTGGACGGTCTGCACCGATAGAGATAGCTTGTCCGATACTTGTGTTAAACGTTACTTTTGATTCACGTCCACTTGTGAAGCTACCGCCATTTTCCATAAAGATACCAGCATTGTGATAGCGTGCACTGTCTGTTGCGTTGTTTGTGTTAAGGTTAACAGTGAATGTTGCCTTATCACCAACAGAGACAGAACCACCATCAACGAGCTTGATACCATCACCAATAGAGCTACGGTTTAAGGTAAAGCTTGCACCTTCTTCAATCGTAACACTCTTAGCATCATGGATATTGGCTGCACCACTCTCTAATACTGTTCCGTTATTTTGGATAGTAACACCATATTGGCGGTTACTATTTCCATATGACTGAACAAATGGGGCATTATTAACAGTTGACGTTGTAGTACCTGCAATGACGATATCTGTGTTTGCACCAGATGTTGTCGCATTATTACCTGTACCTGTTGTTGCGCCACCAAAGAGTGAGTTACCCGTATGAGTAACATCTTTGAATGTGATTTTGTTATTACCTTGACCAGTATCAATCACACCACGACCACTACCTGTGGTAATGTTTAAATTGTCAAAGGTCAAGTCCCAACCACTAGCAGTTGTGGTTAGTAAGTTAGTACCAAAGTTAAGGCTAGCGCCATCAGCACCTGTAACGGTTACTTTTCTGGCAGCTGAAATAGCAGATGTTGCTGTCGCAGTAATGTTTCCATTGACTTTGATGTTTGAAACACTGCTATCATTTAAAGCATTAACCAAGGCATTCCATGTGCTAACAGAAACAGCATCTGTATCTGTTGTCGCACGAAAGGCTGTGTTTTTCTTTTCAGATACATAGCTTTCGATAGATGAGTTTAATAACTCACCAGCTTGTGCTGCACTTTGTCCTGCTTTTAGGTCATCAAGAGTAGTTTCTACATTTTCAGCTTCAGAGGCTGCTTCACTAGTAGCACTTTCTTCAGATGCTTCTGTGCTCGCTACTTCTGAACTTGCTGTTGTAGAAGATGTTGGCGTAGCTTGGCTTGTACTTGAAGGGGTTGTTGTTCCCTCTTGTTCTGAACTTGCTACTGTTGTTTCTTGAGATGATGAAGCGCTTGTGTCTGTAGCTGTTGTACTGTCACTAGCTTCTGTCTTTGTTTCTTCACTACTTGCGGTAGTGTCTTGTGCCGAACTACTGTCTTCAGTAGTTGAGCTAGAGTTAGTGCTTTCTGCTGCAGAGCTTGCTTCAGTAGCTGTTTCTGAGCTTTCTGTTGATGCAGACGTTTCAGTAGAACTTGGTTCTGTTGATGCTTCTGTCACAGATGAGCTTGCTGTTGTTGGCGTAGATACTTCAGTACTTTCAGTACTTGAACTATCTGTCGCCGCAGTTTCCGAAGAGGCTAGCGTCGTTGCTACTGTGACATCGTTTGTGACGTCGTTAGCTTTAACGTTAGGTGTATAAGCACCTACAACTAGCGTTCCCAGCAGAACAGACGTTGCTCCAAACGAATATTTTCGTATGGAGAAACGTTGTTTATGTTTTGCCTTGTAAAACATACTATCTCCTTCTTCCTTTTATTTTCCTTTAGCTTTCGCTACGTATCAACACTCATTTAAGAATATGCCGGTACACTACCATAATAATATTTTAAATTGAATTTGTCAAACGTTTTACTTTTATTTTTTAATTATTTTTTAATTACATTGATGACATCTTTTTATATTCTTTGTCATAATCTCTTTTGAGCACTCAAAAGAGGATTTTTTAAGATTTTGATAAGAAAGATATGATAATAGCCGAGAGTTTATCTTTAAGCGATTTTCATCTCATTTTCCAATTCCGCTATGGAGTAATTTTCTGATTTTTCTTAGTTTATTGCTGATTTGTTTTTTAACATCGATATGGTTTTCTAGCTGAATTTTCAGATATTTTTATTTTTTGTCTATTTTTCAAAAAAAGAGAAAAAGTAATGCGCTACTTCTTCTCTTCTTTCTTCCTATATATATGAACATCTTCTACTTCTAGTTGAGCTAGGCACTGACTTAGCTCTTGACCAGTAGGAAGTTTCAAATCCGATACGATATCAAGTAAAGGTATCACAACAAAGGCTCGTTGGCACATATAAGGATGTGGAACCTGAAGATCTGATGTTTTAATGATCTCCTCACCATAAAGAAGAATATCAATATCAATGGTTCGAGGTCCCCAATGACTATGGCGGACACGTCCGAGCGCCTTTTCAATCTTTTGACAAGCCTCTAAAAGCGCGAGTGCTGATAGTGAGGTCTCTAGCTGACAAGCTAGGTTTAAAAAATCAGCTTGATCCGTCTTTCCCCATGCTTTTGTCTCATAAATAGAAGATACTGCTACTAGACTAGTTTGAGGGAGCGTCCCTAGCGATTCTAGCGCCTCTTCTAAGTAAGACAAGCGATTGTCGATATTGCTCCCCAAGCTCAGATAGACTTTAGTCATGACGCCTTCTTTCTAGCTCGACCGCAACAGCATCATAATGACCATTTATTGGGGGATTGTCTTTTTTGATCTTAATCTTAATGGAGTCAATCATCTCAAAATGCACGAATAAATCCTCTATAATAGCCCCTGCTAAACGCTCAATCAAGCGGTAGCGCTCTTCTTCAACAATGTGTTTGATACGCTCAAATACTAAGCCATAATGCACCGTATCATCTAAAGAGTCTGACTGTGAGGCCTTTGTTAAATCTACTCCTAAGATACAATCCACACGAAAAATCTGACCAAGGCGCTGCTCTTCTTCAAACGCACCATGATAAGCATAAAAACGACAATTTTCTAAATATATCTTATCCATCTAATCCACCAATTGCTCTAAGGTTAAAAGTGTGTCTTTGGTTGCCTTAACATGATGTACTCGAACTAACTGACAACCCTTTAACAAGGCCCAAGCCGATAAAGCTGCCGTTCCTTGATCGCGCTCTAACATTGAGCGGTTGCCTCCTAGTAAATAATTGACAACACGTTTCCGTGAAATACCACATAAAACAGGATAGCCTAGCGCACACACCTCATCCAGTCCTTTTAAGAGAGCGATATTATCCTCTTCGTTTTTAGCAAAACCAAAGCCAGGATCAAGGCAGATATACTCCTTTTTTAGACCTGCTTCAAGTGCTTTTTGTGCCCTTTCCTGAAGAAAGGCAACAACCTCACTAGTAATCTGCTCATAGCCTTCTTGGTGCTGATTGTGCATCAAAATAATAGGCACCTGATAGCTAGCAGCCAACGACAGCATCTCCCCATCATATAAACCTGCCCAGACGTCATTGATAATATGTGCCCCTGCCTCAAGGGCAGCCTTCGCCACAGGCGTTTTGTAGGTATCAATAGAAATCAACGTCTCTGGAAAAGCTTCGCTCAAGGCCCTAATCACAGGAATAACACGCGCTAGCTCTTCTTCTTCACTCACAACGTCAGCTCTTGGTCTAGTCGATTCGCCACCGACATCAATAATATCTGCCCCATCTGCTATCATTTGTCGGACTTGCTTGAGTGCTTCTGAGACATCAGCGTATCGCCCACCATCTGAAAACGAATCTGGGGTAACATTTAAAATGCCCATAATGGCACATTTCCTATCAATACAATACGGTCCAATCTTCATGACTACTCCTCTCTAAGATAAGCTCTGACTTGTGCTATAAAATACAGGGAACCTGTTACGAGATAAAAACAATCCTTATCACAAGCCTTGTCCAGCCACTCCTGCCAAGAGTGAATACGAGGATAGGCTTTAGGATAGCTATCTAGTGGTGTCGCATTAGGATAATCAAATTGTGTCACTGACACGTCTCCAAGTGTCTCTAATTGCTTTAGCATAGCTAAGACTGGCTTGGTTGTCAAGGTTCCCACTAAAATCTTAATCGGCTTATGAGTATAATCCTTCAACACCTTAACTAAAGCTTCTACGCTCTCTTGGTTGTGCGCCCCATCAATCATCAGATTGTCCCTCATCAGCTCAGTGCGACCAGCCCAAGTCGTCGCCTCAAGACCTGCTTTGATGTGTTCAAGAGTCAGATTAGGGTATTTTTGAAAAAGTAATAGACTTGCTGTAATGGCTAAACTAGCATTAGCCATCTGATGCTCTCCTAATAACTGGAGCTTAATCGCCTTTAAGCCAACCTCTCCCATCTGATAATGAAAGTTATTTCCATCTGTAACAATCTTAAAATCACGTCCAAGGCGGTAGCCTTGACTGTTAGTCTCTTGCATCTGCTTACAAAAGACTTGCTCAACATCACTGCGGTCATTGGCATAGATAAAGGGAACACCTTGCTTTAGAACACCTACTTTTTGCCTAGCAATTTGCTCATAACTATCTCCTAGGACATCCTGATGATCAAGTCCAATAGAAGGACACAGTACAGCTAGAGGTGATAAGACATTGGTCGAATCATATAAGCCTCCCATACCAGCTTCAATAATAGCAATATCAACGGGATGTTTATGCCCAAAATACACTAACATCAATAGCGTGATAACCTCAAACTCTGTCGCAGGCTCCATATCAGTCTCAAGTGGCAAGCGCTCAACAGTAGGCTTGACGCTCTCTACCAAGTCTATAAAATCGTCTTTAGCTATCATCTGATTATTGATACTAATGCGCTCTCTAAAATCAGTTATATAAGGTGAGGTAAAGGTACCAACCTCATAGCCTGCTAGACTAAAGATATGCTGGAGATAACTAGTGGTTGAACCTTTGCCATTGGTCCCTACGATATGGACAGCTGAGATGTTATCTTGAGGGTTTCCTAGCTGCTCTAAGAGCCACTGCATCCGCTCTAAGCCTGGTTTAATGCCGAAGGCTAACTTACTATGAATCCACTCTAATGCTTCTTGGTAGGTCATTTTTATCCTTTCTAGCAAAAAATGGCTTGGATTAGTCCTTACAATCACATAGCCACTTTTTGTGTTTTTTTAGCGTTTAATCTGTGACAACAACACCTTTGGTATCAACTGCCAGTACATCAATCTCTCCCATTAAAGGTAAAGCAGTTAGCTGTTCTACAAAATCAGCTGCCTTGTCCTTACTTATCAAGGTCATCACAGTAGGCCCTGCTCCTGAGAGATAAGTCGCATAAGCCCCACACGTTAGCGCTAAACGCTTAATCGGCTCAAACTCTGCAACTAAGCGTTGACGAAAGCGCTCGTGAAATAAATCAGCTTTGATAGCCTGACCTGCACGCACCAAGTCACCACTTAATAAAGCTGCAACAGCAACATTGGCAATGCTGCTTGCTTGAACCGCTTCTGAGTAGCTCATCTCCTTAGGTAAGACCTCTCGACTCTCACTTGTCTTTAATTCATAAGTCGGAATAAAGCAAACAAAAGCACAATCTGGGAAAGGAGCAGATAGAGCACTCACCTCGTCCTCAATGATACTCGCAACGACTAAATTTCCTAGTAAAGCGGGAGCGACATTGTCTGGATGCCCTTCAATCTTAGTAGCAATCCTCAGCTTTTCCTCAAGACTAAGATTAAGCCCAGCCAATTGATTAGCAAGCTCAATCCCTGCTACAATAACAGAACTAGACGAACCAAGTCCCCTTGCAAGAGGGATAGTCGAGGTCATCTTGAGATGGTGTGGCTCTAAATCAGGGCTTACTGTCAGAGCCGTCTTAATGAGGAGATTTTGCTCATCAGAAGGAATACCAGCCAGCCCATGGTCAATATGCCATGTCTTTGTGGGAGAGAGCACCTCAATACAGAGATACCTGCTAAGAGCGACACCTACTGAGTCAAAGCCTGGACCGATATTAGCACTGGTCGCTGGAACTGTGATTTTCATAGCTATTCCCCCAAAACCTTAAAGGTATTTAAGAGTGTCATATCACTGATAGAGCGGATTTGCTCTGTAATACGAGCTAGTTGGGTCTTACTCATCTCATGTGTGATGATGACAACACGCGCCTCACTACTACTTGCTTGTTGTTGCAAAATTTGAGCAAACGAAATATCTTGCTTGGTAAACAATTCTGCCAAACGCAACAATTGCCCTTTTTGATCAGGTGTTTTTATAGCAAAGTAATAGCTACTCTTGACATCACTAGCATCAGCTAGTCGTGTCTCACGGACAAATTCATTAAAGGGCTTGCCGACTGTCTTATCTGACATACGACGAGCGATACGGACAATATCCGCTACGACAGATGTGGCTGTTGGTTTTTGACCTGCCCCAGGACCGTAATACATAGACTCACCGATACCGATAGATTCTACAAAAACAGCATTCATCACGTCATTCACACTGGCTAGAGGATGATCTTTTGGTAAAAACGTTGGTGACACTTCAGCTGATATCCCTGATGGGGTTTCTTTGATATCTCCGACTAGCTTAATCACATAACCTAGAGATTGTGCGACAGCAACATCATCAGGAGTAATCGTTGTGATCCCTTGATGATCGACAGTTTCAAAATCAATCGTCATCCCAAAGGCAAACTGGCTCAAAATGACCGCTTTATAAGCTGCATCGATACCTTCCACGTCATTGGTCGGGTCACTCTCAGCATAACCAAGCTCTTGTGCTTTGGCTAGCGCTGCCTCATAACTCCAGCCTTCTTCTACCATTTTGGTCATCATAAAGTTAGATGTCCCATTTAAGACGCCTAGAATACGAGTCGCTTTGTCAGACACCAAGGCATTAGCCAAGGTTCTTAAAATAGGAATCCCACCTGCCACAGCCGCCTCATAGTAAAAGGCTACATGCTGTCTCTCAGCCAAACTAACCAACTCACTACCATGAGTGGCAATCAAGTCTTTATTGGCTGATACGACGTGTTTACCTGCTTCTAAAGCCTTTGTGATAAAGGTTTTGGCAGGCTCGATGCGTCCCATCAACTCCACGACAATATCAATTTTATCATCTTCTATAATCTCATCAACATTTGTCACAAAATCATACGTGTGCCCTGCCGCCAATAGACGCTCTTTTTCAGCCTCATCTCTAACCAATACTTTGGCGATACGCAAATCACCCTTGGCTGCTTCTTGAATTTTGTGACCATTTTCAGCGAGAAGGTAGGGAATACCACTTGCCACCGTTCCAAATCCTAATAATCCGATGTTAATCACTATACTGACTCCTTTATTTACTTGTCTCAAAAAAGAACTTTTTTTCATTATATCAGATTTTTAGTGTAAATGATACGCTTAAACCTGTCATTTCCTACGACCTTTATGATTTTTCAAGTTTAGAGTTCAAAATAACACCACCTTCAAGAGAAGATGGTGTTATTTTAACTAAGATAAACGCTACGATTGACTTTATGAGCCATACTATCATCATGCGTGATAAAGAGATAACTCACCTCTCTTTTGTCTCGGATTGCTATCAAGCGTTTTAAAATCGTCACTTTATGAATCATGTCAAGGCTGCTAAAAGCTTCATCAAAAATAATCACATCAGGATCTTGCAATAAGCTACGTGCAATTGCCAAACGTTGCAACTCACCGCCACTCAAGGTGCGCACTGATCGCTCTAAGAGTTCTTTAGCTAAACCAAGCTCAGCTAATAGACTAATGAGTCTCTCATCATCTTTAGGCACTGGCACTTCCTCTAAGACATCTCGTACACTAAAGCTAGGGTCAATAGCTGTTTTACTATTTTGAAAGACGAGACTCATCTCACCACTAGCCACAACAGAGCCGCTATCTGCTTGCTCTAGTCCTAGGGCGATACGTGCTAAGGTCGATTTCCCAGCACCATTTTCGCCTCGAATAGATAACACCTCGCCTTTTGTGACACTAAGATTAACCTGCTCCAAAATAGGCTGACGTTGTGATGAAAAGAGGCCTCTTTTTTGCTGATAACCTTTAGAAATAGCAACCAGCTCAAGCACCTTCTCAAGACTCGTTGGAGGTTCAAAATGTAAAGCCGCCCACTCTTTTTGGGCTTTTTCTAGCTGTCCTAGAAAGCCCTCCGTCTGACTAGCTATTTCTGCTTTTGAGACTAGGCTCAACTTAGCATCATCCAATACCAAAATATCTTTGGCTAGGGCTCTAACCAGCTCCAAATCATGACTGGTAAATAAGAGCTTGGTGCCATTTGCCGTGGCTTTGGTCATCGTCTGGATAAAGTAGGTGACACCGTCTCTATCTAAAGCACTCGTTGGCTCGTCTGCAATAATCACTTTAGGATGATTGAGTAGCGCTAAAGCATAGACGATTCTTTGCAGTTGTCCTCCCGATAATTGATAAGGATAACAATCCAGAAGCCGACTATCAACTTGGCTCATCTCTAGCAGCTCTGCTATGCTTTCTTTGACATGCTGACTACCTTGGACTTTGATAATATCTGTGACCTGTGCTCTAATCTTTCGTTGAGGATCAAGGGCGTTTTGAGGGAGCTGTGGAATCACCCTAATCTCTTTACCTAGACAAAGCCTAGCCTTGGCATCTAACAAGCTAACACTGCCTTTATAAGTCAAGTCTGCACTCTTATCTCCAAGAAGCATTCTAAAAAGTGTTGATTTGCCACTACCACTTTTTCCTAGCAAGGCCAAACTCTCTAGAGATACAGACAAATCCTTCTCTTCTACAAGTGTCATCTCACCATTATAAATGCCTAATTGCTCAAACTTTAGCTCCATCATCTATCCTTTCTGATACTATCACCGAGATAATTAAGGCTGACAGTCACTAGAAAAATAGCCAGTCCTGCTGGCACCATCTGCCAAGGGTAAGAGACCGCCGATTCACTTGCGTCACTTAGCATACGTCCCCATTCAGCTGTCGGTGCCTGCACCCCAATGCCTAAAAAAGACAGTGAGGCAATACTAATAATCAAAGCACTCATGTCCATAGTCGCATAGACGATGAGATTTGAGAAAATATTGGGAAAGACATGATGCACTACTATCCACCAAGATGAGCGTTTTAAGAGACGCGAAAATGTCACATAATCACTCTCTAAAATCCGACGACTATCTGTTTTGATCATCTGTACATACCAAGGTAGCTTAGACAAGACAATAGCCAATATCAGACCTAAAAAAGTCGGCCCCAATAGAGCAATAATCATAAGACTCAACATCTCACTTGGCAAAGCTAAAAACAACGTACATATGCCTGTTATCACCGTATCAACAATCCCTTGACAAAGCGCCGCTAAAAGCCCCAACACAGCACCTATCACCAGAATCACACAAGTCAAAAAGACGCCTAATAGTAATGTCGATCTAGCACCATATACCATACGTGCAAAAATATCGCGCCCTAGAGCATCTGTCCCCAAAAGATGAACAAGATTTGGTGTTTGGAGTTTTTCAGAAAGACTAATAGCATTGGGATCAAAATGACTCACAAAGGGCGCCAAAATGGCAAGAAAAATACAAACAAACAAAAGACCGACACATATATAGGCTAACTTATCCTTATGGATACTCATAACTTCTCCCTCATATTAAATCGTTGATGATAAGCTTGACAAATCGCATTTAAGACTAAAAATAGTGCTGTCATGATGCAAATATAGCCTTCTATCAGTGGAAAATCACGATCCTCTATGGCTGTGATGCATAAAGAACCCATACCTGGAAACGAAAAGAGCGTCTCTACAATCACACTACCTGCTAGTAGCTTAGGAAAGCTGATACTTAGCGATGACAAGGTTGAGGTCAAGGAATTTCTCAAAAGACGCGCTTTTTGGTAACGCCTTGACATACCACTGTAGCGATAATAAAGCATATAATCTTTCTCTTGATTACTTAACAGCTCACGCCTGATCAAGCGAATATAAGTCCCTAGATACATAGCTGTCATGGTTAATAAAGGGAGTATGAGACTGCTTGGTGTGACTTCTAATGACGCAATAGGAAACCAACCTAGGCGAGCTGCAAAGAGCGTCAGTAAAATCAAACCTAACCAAAACGACGGCAAACTACTAAACGTCAATAATCCAAATCTAAGCGTACGCTCCAACCAGTGATCTTTCAAGCTCAAAAAGACCTTAGCATAAAGCCAAACGATAACCGCAATCAAGATAAGAGTCAAAATAGTCAATAACAGCGTATTAGGTAGGACCTCAGCAATCAACTTTGTGACAGACTCTTTCTGGACATAGCTTGTCCCTAAATCCCCATGGCAAAGTCTAGCTAACCAAGTCACATACTGGCTAAACAGAGGCTTATCTAGACCTAATCGTACTTTTTCAGAAGCTATGGCTTTCGCTGAGACAGCGATACGATTAGCATGAAGAGAGCTTATCGCTAAGTTAGGGTTAGCTGCGACAAAGAGAAAGAAAGATAGCGTGACAATGACAAACCACATCACCACAAGACGCAATAAGGTCTTTAGAAACTGAAAAACAGGCATAACGGTTTCATCTCTTATTTCTTAAGATTTAAAATACATATGAGCAAATGGAATTTCATATTGTGACGTAGGGAAGTAAATCCCTTTTAGCTGACTGCAAGCAACGGCTTTGGTACATGAAAAAGAAATAGGCACATAAACATACTCATCAGAGATATAAGTCATCACTTGACGATAAGCTTCTTGTCTATCCTCGTCATTTGTTGACAGAATAGCTGTCTTGATTTCTTGATCTAACCACTCTTTTTTAGCAAGGCCTAGCTGTGCTTGATAGTCTCCATGACCATTACCACTGACCGCCCAAGAAGACAAGTAGGTCTGTGGGTCATAAGGGGCTCCCCAAGATAAGGAGTACTGCATATCAAAATCACCGTCTTTTTGACGAGCTAGATAAGTCTGCTTATCCTCAGAAACCACATCAACCTTGATTCCAATCGCTTTTAGCTGACTTTGAATGACTTGGGCAATGCTTTCTTCTTGAGCATTTTGAGCATTACATGAAAAAGTAAGGCTAAGCTCTCTACCATTTTTGGTGCGATAGCCTGTCTTATCATCCAAGACATAGCCAGCTTTATCCAAGATGCTATTGGCTTTTTGGGCATTATAAGTGATTTTTTTCAAATCTATCTTATCCATATAAGGTGCGCTGCTTGGAAAAATGGTATTCGCGACTGTCTCCACGTTATCTAAGACACCTGAGACAATTTCCTTTTTATCAATACCGTAGGAAATAGCCTTACGCACAGCAATATCTTTTAGCGCACTGCGATTAGTGTTTAAAAGGACTGATCTAACCGCATTTGGCTTACTGAGGTAAACGCTAAAGTGGCTGTTATTTTTTAAGGATTGTAGCGTGTCAGAGCTAAGCTGATCGCCATCACTTCCGTAAATCAAATCAATGCTACCCTTCTCTAGAGCCAATTGTAAACTTTGAAACGAGCTAATAACTTGCCAATCAATCGTTTTAAGTTTGGGTTTATCCCCCCAATAATAAGGATTTTCACTAAAGACAGCTTCTTTATTTTGCTTATGAGAACTAAGCTTATAAGGCCCTGTCCCGATATAGTCTGTCACACCATCTTTGGTGCCCCCATTTTTAAACGTCTTAGGCGAGGCAATACCAAAGGGACGCACCAAGCTAAGCTCCGTCAACGTCGGATAATAAGAACGCTTCAAGGTCAGAACAAAGGTAGAATCATCTGCTGCATTGGTATCTGCGATTTCATTGATAAGCCCCATCCACGAATGGCGCTCTTTGTTGGCTAAAACCGCATCAAAATTAGCCTTGACATCCTGAGCTGTCAGCTTATCCCCATTTGAAAATAAGACATTCTCACGCAGGTGAAAGGTGTAGGTCAAGCCATCATCGCTGATATCCCAGCTAGTAGCAAGGGCTGGTTTGATGTCTGTTCCATCACAGGCAACTAACCGCTCATAAATCATATTTTGCGCAGCCATCTCACCACTGTAGAGATGCGGATTCAAATCACCAATATCTTTGGTCGAACCATAGTGAAGTGTGCTGTTACTCTTACTAGAGGCATGAGCCTCTGGTGTTGTCACCATCACACATAATAAGCAGGCTACTAATAAGCCATAGAATAACTGTCTTTTGTTCACGTTTTAGTATCCTTTTCTAGCGATAATAGCAAATAGAGGGGTCGCATTAAAGTTAAGTTGTTGTTCTTTAGTCAAAACGGCTTGATTGATATTTTTAGTCACCGTTAGATGACTAGAACTTGGCAGCAAGTCTTTTAAAATCGTAAAATCCCAGTGCGGACGCTTATGAGCACTTAGCGGTAGGTGTCTTGCAATTGACTCCATATCTGAGACATCTGTGTGGATATAAAAATCATAGACACCCTCTTCTTCCACCACTTTGCGGTCTTGTTCATAAGCTGCTTTTGCCTCTTTATCAAAGAGATAATTGTACCAATTAGCATCGACATTGATTAACAGACCGCCTGGGCGTAAAATCCTGAGCCACTCCTTATAAGCTGCTCTAGGGTCTTCTAAGTTCCACGTGAGATTACGACTCACCACGACATCCACACTCTCATCTTCATACTCTAAATCAAGGGCATTCATTTGTTTGGTGGTTAGCTCAACCTCTAGCTTTCTAGCATTTCGACTAGCTTCGTTTAGCATGGCTTCATTCATATCAATCGCATCAACAGCTAAGCCTTTTTGGGCGAGCAAAATCGCTAAAAAGCCAGGTCCTGTCCCGATATCTACTGCCTTTTTGAGAGGGATATCTGCTTTTTTCAAAGCTTTAGTCAAGTAATTGTCCCACTCTTTACTATTAAGGTGTGTCAATTCGTCAAAATGCTGCTTGGCATAACTTTTGGAGCGCTTAGTCCAATAAGCACTATTTGCTCTTGTTAAGGGAGATTTCATAACTTACCTTTCTTCTTGTTTATCATTTCCTAGCATCACATAAAAGCCAAAAGCTACAGCCATCAGACCAAGAATCATGTTGAGTACCACATAGCAAAAAGCCACTAGCAAATGATTGGTTGACATTAAGCTCTCAATGCCAGAGGCAAAGGATGAAAAGGTTGTCAAACCGCCACAAAAACCTGTCGTTAAAAACTTATTACCGGCTTGCGACATACGCTTTTTCATCACCATAGCGCTGACAGCAGCTATGATAAAACAGCCTGCTACATTAACACATAAAATGGCAAATGGGTCTGAAATGGCCTTTCCAATAATGGTTTCACACAACCAACGAACTGCTGCACCCAAGGCTGCACCTAAGCCGATTAAGAGATATTTTATTCCAGTAGTCATCTTGTCACCTCACTTAAACCAAGCTTGTAGGGCTAATCCTAGAAAGACACAACAAATACATAAGACACAACTACCTATCCAGTAGATAATAGCTCGTTGGTCATGGCGGTTAGCAAATAGCTGATACACTTCTAAACTAAAGGTTGAAAAGGTCGTTAAACCACCACAAAAGCCTGTTATCAACAAGACGTTGCTAGCATTTGACATTCCCTTAGTCGCTACGATACCAAGAAAAATACCAACTAATAAAGAGCCAATCAGATTAGCTAGTAAGGTTCCATAAGGATAGCTGTCTTTTTTTTGATTAAAGACATCAGCTAAAAGGGCTCGAAGACACCCTCCGAAAAAAGCTCCCACACCAGCTAAGCAAAATTCTACAAATCCCATAAGCCACCTACTATCTTATCTTGACACCTGTTTTACGCAGGTTAATCGGCTCAAATGATTTGATATGTTCGCGGTAAAAGTTGATAAATGCCCAGACTAAGTGACGATTATCATGATAAGTGTCACCCAGTATGCGCAATACCACACCACCTGTAATACGAGTTAGACCGTATTTACAAGTTGTCTGCATATCATCTAAGAGGTCATGCATCTCTGCTATCATCGCATCACTCAAGCCATCATCAATAATCACAACTGAATTAAAATTAGTACGTCCTTCAAAATAACCTAGCTCTGCCATCAAGTCATCTTCTGGCTGACAAAGCAAAAAGTCATTTAATAAAAGTTTGCCGTCTTTTTTTATCTGCGTCTTAAGTCCTACTCTATAATATTTAAAAGGATCACCATCTTTTGACCAGCCACCTGTAATCCCATCTGTCAAAATCAGACTAGAGCCTTTTGCCATGGTGATTTCAGTATCTTGGAGATAATAAGCGGACTCGTAAGGGACGACCTCATCAAGATAATATTCTAAGGTGGCCCCTTCTTTAATCGTAATCTCTGTTTTTTGCTTAGTTTCTAAGCGCTTGTCACACTTATAGACATAGTTAGGTGCTTGACTGGTGATAACAGCATGGGCATCCTTATCTAGGTGCACTGTCTGCAGATAATCCTCACCTTCAACATAACCGCCACCTGTGGAGATAAAGAAGTAAACAGGGACGACTCCTGTGTCCATGATGGCAGAGGAGACACGTGAATTGCCCTCACGGTAGATACGCTCTGCCACTGTTCTATCATCACGTTTGACAAAACGCATATCAATATATCCGTCACGCTCTTTCATATTATAAATCCTCTAACAAGCAATTCTTCTTAATCCAGTCAATAACATTATTTAGACCGTCATCTTTTTTCAAGTTGGTAAATAAAAAGGTACCATCTTTACGGAATTTTTCAGAGTCTGATTTCATACGGTCTAGATCTGCGCCGACATAAGGAGCAAGGTCGATTTTATTGATGATAAAGAGATCTGATTTGATCATCCCTTGTCCAGCTTTACGTGGGATTTTTTCACCCTCAGCCACATCGATGATATAAATTGAAAAATCAACTAATTCTGGGCTAAATGTCGCTGCTAGATTGTCACCGCCACTTTCTAAAAAGATAAGGTCTAAATCCTCAAAACGCTCCTCTAGCTCCTCAATTGCAGCAAGGTTCATAGAGGCGTCTTCACGAATAGCTGTATGAGGACAACCACCTGTCTCAACACCGATGATACGATCATCATCAAGCACTGAATTTTTCAACATAAATTCAGCATCTTCTTTGGTATAGATATCATTGGTGATGACAGCAAGATTGTAATCATCTGCCATATGGCGTGTTAAGCGTTCGATTAACATTGTTTTACCTGATCCGACAGGTCCACCAACACCGATTCTAACTGCACGTTTCATTAGTTTTCTCCTTTGTCTTATGACATAAATAAACGAGCTTCTTGTCGTTCATGTTTGATTTGAGCTAATTCTAATCCAACAGAGTTAGCTCCCAAATAATAAGGATCTAAATCAAGAACCTCTTGATATAAGACTCCTAGCTGTTTGATAAGCTGGTTTAAAATAACTTGCCCTTCTTTTTGCCCTAGAGGCACGGCACGAACGGCATTTTGCACTAAGGTTGAGCCGACACTGTAGCCGTACATGAGAAAAGCTTCTTTTAGCGGAACCTTTTTATAATGGGCAAAAATAGCAAAAACAATAGCGGGATTACCACAAGCCCTAGACGCTTTAATCGCCTTTTGATAAGCCTCTAAGTGAGGGATGCTAGTACCGTATAGGTCTTGAAGCAAAGATAGCATTTGTTTGGCAATCAAGCGCGTGCCACTTCTTGTTTCAGAAGCGATGGTAGAGGCATCCATAATCCTGTCATTAGCTAACAACTGCTCAAAATCATCAGCCTCAAGAGCCCCATAAGTCAGCTTAATCAAAAGCCCTTCACCACAACGAAACTGGGTTTGGTAATAATTTTTCAACCAAATGGCAAACTCATGCCCTTTTTGAATGGTACGCTCAAACAAGTAATGTTCCATCCCAAATGAGTGGTTAAAACTCCCGATAGGAAATGTGGAATCACAGACTTGAAAGACATCTAAATAATCTAAAAAATTCATTGGCCTACCCATTTGATAAATTAACGTATTGCAATGGTTGATCTAACTCAATAGCCTCTACCACATAAGGAATATCACGCGCGCTCAAGGTCTCAGCAACAACCTTGTCAAATAGCAAAGCAATGCGCCCATCACTCACTTGAACAGGCTTATGAAGATTACCTAGCATATGAGCAATGACACCCATCTCATCAATATCTTTAGGCGTCACTATCAGCATCTCATCAGCAATCACACTAAGCACCAACAGTTCCTTATCAGATAATTTAAAAGCAGAGCCATTTTCCAGACGATTACTTGTCTCAGACAAGCGAATACCGTAGTCATTGCCGTGGTCTGTTGTCACACGCAAGATACTCTTCATCAGATCATCGCTCTTAACCATGGCTGTTTCGATATGAAAATCAGATAGATTATCAATCTCATCAACCGTACTAAACACTTCGGTTAAAATCATTGTTTTCTCCTTTTAAAAAAAGAGAACCTAAGCCCATTTTTGTATTCAATTGACTTAGGTTCCATACTAGCATCGCTAGCCAAATAAAACATAAAATGTAGTGAATCTTAAAACACTAACCATGCTCGCCATTAAACGAATCATTTAATAACGTGATAACACAGTTTGCTAAGAGGGAGAGCGCATAGTTAGTGCCTTCATCATCTATTAGAATAAGTAGTAACGTTGTGCCAATGACATGGTATTGGCTGGGTCACAAGTAATCAACTTGTCATCAATCGTTACTTCAAAAGATTGTGGGTCAATCTTAATGGTTTTTGGAATGTAGTTGTTGAGTTTCATGTCACGTTTTGTAAGATTACGTGTATTGTGTACTGGAAGAACAATCTTTTCAAGTCCAAGTTCTTCTTTAATGCCGTGGTCATAGGCATATTGAGACACAAAGGTAATGTTTGTAGAACCTACAGCTCTACCTTTAGCACCGTACAAGTCTTTCATCATACGTGGTTGAGGAGTTGGAAGACTTGAGCTAGCATCACCCATAACACCATAGGCAATCATACCACCTTTTAGGACCATCTTAGGTTTTGTCCCAAATTTAGCAGGTTCCCAAATAACAAGGTCAGCAAATTTACCAACTTCAACAGAACCAATGTAATCTGACATACCATTGACAATGGCAGGGTTGATAGTATATTTAGCGACATAACGTTTGATACGGTTATTATCGTTAAAGGCACTATCACCTTCCAAACTACCACGTTGAGCTTTCATCTTGTCCGCTAATTGCCAGCAACGCATAGCAACCTCACCGACACGACCCATAGCCATAGCGTCAGAAGTCATGACAGACAAGGCACCCATATCATGAAGAACATCTTCAGCCGCAACGGTTTGTTTACGAACACGTGATTCCGCAAAAGCGACATCCTCAGGCACTTTTGGATCAAGGTTGTGACAAACCATAGTCATATCAAAGAGTTCGTCGATAACATTTTTAGTGTATGGGTTGGTTGGGTTGGTTGATGATGGCAAGATATTTTCTTGACCAGCAACAATCATAATATCTGGAGCATGTCCCCCACCAGCACCCTCTGTGTGGAATGTGTGGACAGTACGTCCCGCAAAGGCATTCAAAGTATTTTCAACAAATCCACCTTCGTTCAAAGAGTCAGTGTGGACAGCGTATTGCACATCATACTTATCACAAGCACGAAGGGAATTATCAATACCTGCCGCAGTAGCACCCCAGTCTTCGTGTGTTTTCACGGCTGCAGCCCCTGCTTCGATTTGTTCTTCAATAGTACGTGGATGTACACCAGCACCTTTAGCCATCAAACCAACATTAATTGGAGAAGCATCAACAGCTTCTAGCATACGGTGAATGTGGAATTTACCAGGACTAGTAGTTGCTGAGTTAGTTCCATCAGCTGGTCCAGTACCTCCACCAAATAATGTGGTAATACCATTATCAAGCGCTGCATGCGCAAGACCTGGTGAAATGTAGTGAACGTGAAGGTCAATACCACCAGCAGTCACAATCAATCCTTCACCAGAGATAGCTTCTGTACTAGCTCCAACGATAAAATCAATATTATCCATAATACCTGGGTTACCACCCTTACCGATAGCAATGATTTTACCGTCGCGAATACCAATATCAGCTTTGATAATACCAGTATAGTCAATAATAGTGGCACTAGTAATGATTGTATCAGCAACCATTGGATTGCTTTCGCGTGTTTCATTAGGATTGACACCCATACCATCACGAAGCACCTTACCACCACCGAACTTGCTTTCTTGTCCGTGTACAGTGTAGTCTTTTTCAATAGCCGCAAACAAATTTGTATCACCTAGACGTACGCTATCACCCTCAGTTGGGCCGTATAGTGAGGCAAATTGTTGTCTATCCATTTCAAAACTCATAATATGTCCTCTTTCTAGTGCTTGTCGCGTGCTTCATTTTTATCTTTGTCAAGATAACCATTAACACGGTTATTAAATCCAAAGACGCGACGTTTACCGCCAAAGTCAATTAGTTTGACTGTATGTGTTTCACCAGGTTCAAAACGAATGGCAGTACCTGCTGCGATATCCAAACGTTTCCCCCAAGCTTTTTTGCGATCAAACGTCAAACCTTCTTCATTGGCTTCATAAAAGTGATAATGAGATCCAACTTGAACAGCGCGGTCACCCGTATTTTTAACTTCAAGCGAGATAGCATCGTAGCCCTCATTATAAGTTACAGTCTCTTTGGCTAACTTGTATTCTCCAGGAATCATATTTATACCTTCTTTCCTAGTTTAGCGAATTGGGTCATGAACAGTAACCAATTTGGTACCATCAACAAAGGTCGCTTCTACTTGAATCATTGGAATCATTTCAGAAACACCTTCCATGACGTCAGCACGTGTCAAGACACGTCCGCCCTCATCCATCAACTGAGCAACAGTTTTTCCAGCACGGGCACCTTCTAAGATATAACTCGTAATCAAAGCTACACTTTCTGGGTGATTTAATTTCACGCCGTTTTCTTTTCTTTCTTTAGCAATCATACCAGCTAAAGAAATCAACATTTTTTCACGTTCACGTTCTGTAAGTTGCATACCTACACTCCTTCTTTAGTGAAACTATAAGTTATAAGACAATAGGTTGAGTATCTTGTGATACCCTCTCTATGATTATTTAGGCCATTTATCAAGTAACATCAAGAATCCTGGAATCCAAGCTGTGACGATACCTTCTATAATGCCTAGGATACCGACGAATTTACCCAAGTTAACTTTCATGTTACATTCGATAAATCCTGTGAGCCATAAGATACCCCATGCCCACCAGATAAGGCCATAAATCCAATTTCCACCGTATCCAGAAAAGCATAGTAGGCCAGCTGGAATAGAGTTGATAGCTACAAATAAGCTATACCAACCGTAGAGACGATTGTCAAAGTTAAAAATCGTATTGATAGCCGTATATAGGTAAGTAAAGGCAAACAAGAGACCTGTTGCACTGGCGTAAAACCATAATGCATCTTGATTGGTACAAGCTCCGTATCCGATAGCAATGATATTAAGTACTAAGCCTAGACCACCAGTGAAGATATTCATGACGACGTTGGATTTATCGTCTGAACCTTGCAGGCGGTAAAACCCGTTACTCATCAGAACCATCCCGACATACAATAAAATGACACCTAGCATATATTCTCACCTCCTTTCAATGCTATTGATATTAAAGATCGTGATCATAAGTTGTCTCATCAAGTAATGTAGCATCTAAGCCTTTAGCCACATCTTCATCACTTGGGATGATATTAGTAATAGCTCCCAAGACTTTCAAGATGATAAAGGTCAAGATAAAGCTATAGACAGCTACCAAAATAACACCACCAACTTGAATCATAAATTGATGCCAACTGGCAGCAACACCATTGACAGCCTTATCAGCTAAGATACCGATGAGGATACTACCAGTGAAACCACCAATACCATGAACACCCCAAACACCAAGTGCATCATCCCAGCCACGTTTTTCTTGAAGAGATAGAGCTAAGTTACAAATAATACCAGCTACAATCCCTACGATAATCGCCATTTGTGGACGAATGTAGCCTGCACATGGTGTGATAGTCGCAAGACCTGCAACTGAACCTGTCAACACATCAATAAAATCGACACGTCCTCTGACAAACTTAGCATAAATCATCCAAGTCACCATACCACTAGCTAGACCGATAAAGGTATTTGAAAAGGCGATGGCGGCTAAGCTACCTGCTTTGAGGGCTCCTCCTGAGTTAAAGCCAAACCAACCAAACCAAAGAAGACCTGTACCAATAGCGGCTGCCATGAGATTACTTGGTTTCATGGAAATGTCATCTTGATGCCTACGCCCCAAGACAAAGATTGCTGCTAAAGCCGCAAAACCAGCTGTGGTATGGATAACAGTCCCACCAGCAAAATCAACAAAACCGAGTTTAGCTAAGAAACCAGAACCCCAAATCCAGTGACAAACAGGAATATAAACTAAAATAGTCCAAATCACCAGCAACCAAATGTAGCCCTTCATATTAAGACGTTCGGCAAAGGCACCGCTCATTAACGGCACGGTAATCACACAAAACATCAACTGGAAGGCAAAAAAGAGGATAAAGGGAATGGAAGCCGCGTGAACACTATCAGGTACAAAACCGACATGAGCAAGCCCAAAATAATCAGAGATAGAGCCGATAATGCCACCAAGGTCTCGACCAAACGCTAAGCCAAAGCCACCATACATCCAAATCAATGTTACAATCCCCATAGAAATAAAGGACTGCATCATGATGTAGAGTACACTACGCTTTCGAGCCAACCCTCCATAGAAAAAGGCAAGCCCTGGTGTCATCAAGCACACCATAGCTGTCGCCAGCATCATGAAGGTGGTATCACCATAATTCATTATGAAAAATCCTTTCTGTAACTAATAAAGTAGAATAGACACCTTAGCCCAACCATAATGCATCTATCAATAGGCGATTAACGAGGTCTAACTGCCATTCAAAACAGCTCCCCTATTCATATGATTCATTATCATTTGACTCATCAGATAGGTGTTCGTTACCAAAAGTCGTTGGGTAGCTATCCTCGTGAGTCACAGATGCTAAACCTATCCTTCTAAATATTAGTTATTTATTATAATCGACTCATAAATTAGATATAAGTAAATTACGGTTTTAAGTATACTCTTTTAACTAAGAATTGCAAGTTTTTCAGAAAATGCCAAAAAGCCCTTTGTAACGGGCTTCATGGTCTATTTTTTTATGAAAAGTGAGACAATTTTTACGCTTTTTTAAACACGCTTTGACAAAGCGTGTATTTTTTCAAAATAAACAATCCTAAGATATTTGCGGTATCAAACGCTTAAAACGGTTTCTTATGTTTATTTTCAGATTTCTTGATGAGAACAAACTACACACTCCTTAAAGCTTTGTACATCCATACAAAGTCCTCTCTCCATTCATCCAAAAACTAAGAGTAAGGCCCTCTTTACTACACAAAACTCACAAAAACATCAGAACAGCCAACCCTATCTGCCATAAAAAAATAGCCCCGAGGGCCTACTTCTCTATACTCTAAAGCGTCTCCTTAAAACAATCAGCTCCATTCGAAACAACATAGCTCTAAAACACCGCAATAGGAACAGAACCATAAGCATCGGTTTTGGAACCATTCGAAACAACATAGCTCTAAAACTGCCTAATTTCTAGAACAGCTGTAATCTGTGTTTTGGAACCATTCGAAACAACATAGCTCTAAAACTGCCTAATTTCTAGAACAGCTGTAATCTGTGTTTTGGAACCATTCGAAACAACATAGCTCTAAAACTTCACAACCTCTTAGAGCCTTTACAATATTGTTTTGGAACCATTCGAAACAACATAGCTCTAAAACTACTCAATGAGCCACCGCTTAATATTTTTGGTTTTGGAACCATTCGAAACAACATAGCTCTAAAACACGTTGATTTGATAATCTCCAAAGGCTTGCGTTTTGGAACCATTCGAAACAACATAGCTCTAAAACATATTCATTGGTAGTTCGCTCCGAACCTTGGTTTTGGAACCATTCGAAACAACATAGCTCTAAAACACGTTGATTTGATAATCTCCAAAGGCTTGCGTTTTGGAACCATTCGAAACAACATAGCTCTAAAACATATTCATTGGTAGTTCGCTCCGAACCTTGGTTTTGGAACCATTCGAAACAACATAGCTCTAAAACCACAGTACCTACCCGTTGTGGGGCTTACAGGTTTTGGAACCATTCGAAACAACATAGCTCTAAAACTTTGTGCATTAACAGTCCACCAGTCCATATGTTTTGGAACCATTCGAAACAACATAGCTCTAAAACACTTATAATCACTAATTTGTTTCCAAAAACGTTTTGGAACCATTCGAAACAACATAGCTCTAAAACAATAAATATTTTATTTTGAGCGCCACAACGGTTTTGGAACCATTCGAAACAACATAGCTCTAAAACTATCTTAAAATTGATAAAATGTATAAAGTTGTTTTGGAACCATTCGAAACAACATAGCTCTAAAACTTCCAAAAATCAGTTATCAAAAGACATACAGTTTTGGAACCATTCGAAACAACATAGCTCTAAAACCTCGTAAACCTCGTAGATCATTTTTTCCTTGAGATTTCGTAATCGCACTATTCATCCTAGTAAGATGCTTGCCTCAAATAATTCCTTTATTAACTTCATTATAGCATAATATCTTGATTTTTTCTTGCTCTATAAGTCATTTACACCTAAAAAGATAGCCTTATCTCTTTTAGTTTATCTTTTACTATTGACATAGTTTGTGAATGATTGTACAATATATGTGTAAACGATTTCATAATGTCGTAAGGAGGTTTTGTAATGAAAGCTGTTGTGGTTAACCCTGATAGCACAGGGGTAGAAGTTGTCGAACATGATATACCAAAGGTTGGCTACGGTCAAGCACTCGTCAAGGTTGAGTACTGTGGGGTCTGTCATACCGACCTACACGTCGCCCATGGGGATTTTGGAGAGGTCCCTGGACGCATCCTAGGGCATGAAGGGATTGGTATTGTAGAGGAACTCGGAGAAGGGGTAGAGTCACTCGAGATAGGCGATCGTGTCTCTATCGCTTGGTTTTTTGAAGGATGTGGTTACTGCGAATACTGTACAACAGGTCGCGAAACACTCTGTCGCTCTGTCAAAAATGCAGGTTACAGCGTTGATGGTGGGATGAGCCAATATGCTCTCGTCAGCGCCGATTATGCTGTCAAAGTCCCTGAAGGTCTCGATCCAGCACAAGCTTCTTCGATTACCTGTGCTGGAGTGACAACCTATAAAGCCATTAAAGAAGCTGGTGCTGCTCCAGGTCAATGGATCGCTATTTACGGTGCTGGAGGACTTGGTAATCTCGCTATCCAGTATGCAAAAAAAGTCTTTAACACACACGTTGTTGCCGTTGATATCAATCAAGATAAACTTGATCTAGCTAAAGAAGTTGGTGCAGACCTAATTGTCAACGCCAAAGATATCGAAGATGTCCCTGCTTATATCCAAGAACAGACTGGTGGATGCCACGGTGTTATCGTCACAGCAGTATCCAAAGTAGCCTTCAACCAGGCTATTGATAGTGTCAGAGCTGGAGGTGTGGTTGTAGCTGTCGGTCTGCCATCTGAATACATGGAACTCAGCATTGTAAAGACTGTCCTAGATGGTATTCGAGTTGTGGGTTCTCTCGTTGGTACCCGTAAAGATTTGGAAGAAGCCTTTTCATTTGGAGCCCAAGGCTTGGTCGTTCCTGTTGTTGAGACAGTCCCTGTCGAAGACGCTCCAAAAGTCTTTGAAGAGATGGAAAAAGGTCTCATCCAAGGACGTAAGGTACTTGATTTTACAAGCTAATGTAAAAAGACTTGGCTAGCCAAGTCTTTTAATGTTTTTTCTGATAATAATAATTTTGATTGCTCATAGACAAAACCAGCCCAACCCCAATCAGATTTGTAATCAGAGAGCTTCCGCCTTTTGAGATAAAAGGAAGAGGAATACCCGTCAAAGGTAAAAGTCCCAAAGCCGCACCTATATTTTCAAAAATATGAAAACTAATCATCATGATAAAGCCTGTCGAGATAAAGGTATAAAACTGGTTATTTGATTTTAAGGTGATAAGGAGCATCCGATAAATCAACAACAAATATAATAACAAGACCATGCTGCTACCTAAGAAACCAAAATCCTCAGCAATAACTGTAAATATCATGTCACTCTCACGCACTGGAACGGCTAAATCTAAGACATTGAACCCTTTTCCTATGGCACCTCCGCTTCCAATCGAAATCATACCTTGCGTTTGTTGATAAGCAATACCAGCCGAATACTTAAAAGGGTCAAGCCAGGCAGACAAACGGTTAATTTGATAGGTATCCATGCCCATTTTAAAGAGAAATTCCTTACCACCAGGCATTAAAAAGACAATAAGAAAAATAGCGACAATAGCAACGAGCGTCACAATGACAGGCAGCAAAATTTTTCGTGAAATACCTGACATCAAAATAACACCAGCCAAAATAGCCATAAAGACCATAGCTGTTCCCAAATCCTTTTGTAAAGCCAAAAGCATCATAACAGGCAAAGTCACCAAACCGTAGTAAAAGAGACACAACCAATCTTCTTTCAAGGTCTCAGAAGCCATCAACTTTGGACGCCACCAAACTGCCACCCGTGCTAGAGCTAAAATATAGGAAATCTTCATAAATTCTGACGGCTGAAAAAGAGGTGTATTGCTAATAGTCACCCAGTTTTTAGCCCCTGTAGAAGCTACTAGAGCAGGACTATATAAAAACAAAGGTAAAACCATCAGCAAAAGTCCTAAAATATAGAGATAAGGGGTGACTTTCCACAAAAAAGAGGTCTTAAACATCATGACTAAATAAGCCAAGCTCAGCCCCAATAAAACCCAGACAATCTGCTGCACCATGACTGAGGTGACAAGCTTAGGATAATCATTTGCTGTGGCAATATAAATCACAAGAAGTCCTATGACTACTAAAAAAAAGACTGGTACTAATAAGCCATAATCAATAGTTTGCTTAAACAAGCGTTGATATTTTTTCATTGTTTTCCCCTCTATGTTCTCAGATAACTATTATACCATTATTTAGCAAAATCATAACCTCTTTTTGATCTTTTTTGTCTCTCTACTAGCCATCAAAAAAGACTTGAACACCTGTCCAAATCTTTTTCTTATAGCCCTTGTTTGGCTAAATTGTCTTCAAAAATAGCATTGATGAGGTTTGTCATCTCCTCTTTGACCTCATCTGAGAGCTTCTCCTCTTCAAAAGCTTGGTAAAGCTCTTTGTGCTGATCTTTTATCAAACGACAACTCATCTGAATGGCATGTTCCATAACTTGCTTAGGCACACGCTCCAGATACTCTGGCTTAACTAAAGCTATGATACGCTGAGAGGTTGTTGTTGTCTCCATCCACTTCTCCTTTTCCATCATCCTAAAAACGCTATGTAGCTCAAAACATGACCCCTGCTGGAATCGAACCAGCAACTACTCCTTAGGAGGGAGTTGTTATATCCATTGAACTAAGGGGCCTATTAAAAAATCTGCCAAGGGGCAGATTTGATACCTCTGTATCAGATTATTTACGAATTTCTTTGATACGAGCTGCTTTACCTTGAAGAGCACGTAGGTAGTAAAGTTTCGCACGACGTACTTTACCATAACGAACAACTTCGATTTTATCAACACGTGGTGTGTGAACTGGGAAAGTACGCTCTACACCGATACCACTTGAGATTTTACGAACAGTGTACATTTCAGAGATGCCTTGACCTTTACGAGAGATAACAACACCTTCAAAAATCTGAATACGTTCACGTGTTCCTTCGACAACCTTTGCGTGTACACGTACAGTGTCACCAGGGCGAAAGGCAGGGATATCTGAGCGAAGTTGACCTTCTGTCAAACTTTGAATTAATGGATTCATGTCTATTTTTCTCCTTCTCTTGCTAATCATAAAGTTCTTGTCCCAGCGGATTAGCCGTTTTTTGTGCGTCCATTACACACGAATTACATTATACCAAAAACAAGAACTTCTGTAAAGCTTTTTACAGTAAATAACCTAGACCTATGGCTAACAGCCCAACACTACAAGTCCCCATCACATATATAAAGGCTCTTGCAGGAGATTGACGCAACTGAAAAATTTCTGATTGAAAAGTCGAAAATGTTGTCAAACCACCACAAAAACCTGTACCGAGAAAAAGGTAGAGAGAGTTCATGCTAAAATGCTTATAGATAAACCCTAACATCAAACAACCCAAACTATTGGCCACAAAAGTCCCTAAAGGGTAGCGTTTTTTGTCATTTAAACGGCTTAGGTAAAAGCGCCATATCCCCCCTAAACCCGCTAAAGCAAAAATGACACTAATAATCACGATAGACCCTCCTTGCTAAAGTATGAGCTATATAAGTGACTAAAAGGCCACCAATAAATAAAGCTATGCCGTAAGCGATAAAGGACAGAATCTCACCACGCTCCAAATACCTAAATAGCTCTAGCATAGCTGTTGAAAAGCTGGTAAAACCACCGCAAAAACCTGTGCCCAGCGCTAAGATAAGCCTCTTAGAGCTTTTCTTAGCAGGCAGATAGCCTTGCACTACAAATACCAACACGAACGTTCCTAGATAATTAACCACCAAAGTCGCTAATCCTAAAGGCTGTAACACAGCTATCTGCCCCATCAAATAGCGACACACACCACCAAGACCAGTCCCAAAAAAGACCGCTACTAAATCCTTTCGACTCATTTTGTCAATTGACTATCTTGATAAGCTCTGGAGTGTTTCATCATATCAGAAAAGGTATCTACTATGGCTTTTTCAAATTGTTTGTCGATCACACACTCCGACACTTTCTCAAGCACTAAAGACTCACGTTTAGCATCAAAAACAGCTTTTTGATGGGCTTTTTTATATGTCACAACCTTATCAACAAGACGCATACGCTCTTCTAATAAAGCCACTAAGTCCTTATCTATACGGTCTATCTCCCTACGAATCTCTGTTAATGCCATGCTTTTGACGTCCTTTCTCGATATATTTATAGCCTAAAAAAGCTAAAGCTATGACTATGATGATGACTAATAATACCATAAAATTCCCTTTTAAAATCGCTGAACCTCCCATGCTATACAATAAACTAAGCGGACTCAAGCCTAGCCCAGCTAGTAAAAGCCAGGTTTTAAAAGGTAATTTCAACTCAACCACACGATAATTCACTAAAAGCGTGGGAACGATAGGAAAAATATAGCCTAAAATAATAGCCAAGCGTGGATTTGGAAATTTATCTAAGGTTTTCAAGTGCTCATTGACCTTTTTTTCTTCACGCGATAAGGGGGATTTTTTCAACACCTCTATCACGAGATAATTTCCCAAAATATTAGCTAACAAGGTCATCAAAAAGCCTATAAAAGGGCCAAAGGTAATGCCATTAAAAATAGCAAAAGCGGCATTAGACATAAAAGGAATCGCTGAGGTCACACTGGTCAACAGCAAGAGCACCAGAAAATTAAATAAAGTTGGCGAGCGAAACTGTCTCAAAAAATCGGTCACATCTTTTGAGGTTTGACTAAGATTAATCGCACGACCCCAATTATGCATCACATAAAACCCAACATAGCAAAGCAGCAACACTAGCCCTAAGCCAATCAAATAAATCTCTAATCGCTTGTAAGAAAGCGCTTTTTGGTTTCTTATCATATCACTAGAACTAGGTAAAGGTGAGCATTGCCCACCTTCCCTTTATCTCCTATTCTAATCCTGCAGAGATTTTTTCTGCAAAGGCTTCTAATTTTTCAATATCTTCATCTTCTGCCGCTAAATCAACTTTGACAGAATCAGCTCCTTTTTTAGCTCCTGTTAAGCCAAACTGCTCTTCAAAATCATCCACAGCTTTACAGAAATAGTCATAAAAGGTATCGCCAGAGCCGACAACCCCATAAATCTTGTCTGACAAATCAAGATCGGCTAAATCTTCGTAGAAATCAACAATCTCATCTGGTAAATCACCATCGCCATAAGTATAAGTAGCCACAATAGCAATGTCACAGTCTTCAAAATCACTAGCATCAACTGTCGTGCATTCTTCTACTTCAACGTCATGACCAAGTTCTTCTAACTTCTGCCCGACAATATCTGCAATTTCTTCAGTATTTCCAGTCATACTGGCATAAATAATCTTAGCTAAAGCCATACGGTCCTCCATTTGTCTATTAGTTTTATTTTAGCATAATGTAAGCCTGTTTGACTAGTTTATTTCAGAAAAGGTTGATATTTTTCTAAAAGTTGCGCTTTTAGCTTCTCTCTCAGCTCTTGATCAATAAAGGCAGCATCAAGCGCCATTTGGTTATAGCGTAAAAAGTCCGCTACTCCTACACCAAAATACTCATGAAACAAGCGATACTCTCTCGTCAGAGTCGTATCAGATACCGTACGATTACCCGTATTGATACTTAGCCTTGCCCCTGCTTTATCGAGTGCCAAATACGGAAAATCAGCTAGTGTCTTAGCCGCCTTTGTTTGTAGATTACTAGTCAAGCATAATTCTGCTGTCACCTCTTCTTTGACAAATAAATCTATCAAATCAGGTTGATCATTGATAGCTGTCACATGACCTAAACGCTTAATGCCATAGTTTATACTATCTGCGATATGTTGAGGACAACCACATTCCCCAGCATGAAAGGTCATAGGATAACCTAAAGTCTTGAGATACTCTATAAGCTCTCTTAACTTTTGAGGAGGATAACCATGCTCATCTCCTGCAAAATCAAAACCAACAAATCCTTTTGGAGCTAAGCGAGCGAGCTGCTCAAAGATGTCTTTAGTAATCTCAATAGGCGATTGACGCATACCACAAGCAATAGCCCTTGCTGTAATACCAAACTCAGCTTCTGCCTTTTGTAGCCCTTTTAGGACAGCTTCAATCGTATCAATGACACTCAGCCCCTCATCCATCGATAATTCAGGAGCAAAACGAATCTCTATATAGAGGACATTTTCCTTGGCAGCTTGTCTAGCGACATCATAAGCGGCTAGTGTGAGGGCTTCTTTTGTCTGCAACAGCGGACGCACAAAATCAAAAGTCTTGAGATAATCCATCAAATCGTCACACTCTGGCGCTGCGCTAATCTTAGCTTTTAGCTCCTGATCATCTTGTGGAAGCGAAATAGCTGCCATTTTGGCTAATTGTCTGATGGTTGACATGGCTAAAGACCCATCCAAATGGCAGTGCAACTCTGTCTTGGCTAAAGCATGAAACTGAATAGATGTCACTTCTATATCCTCCATAAAATAGTATATTGTTACCATTCTAACAAATATCCTTATTTTTTCAAGACAAAATTCTAAAAAAGCCTCCATACTATGCTATAATGAACTAATCAATCATAACACAAATGGAGAAGAACAGATGACAGATTATTCTATCCCTCAAGAATGGAGTGCCCCTGATACTATGGGAGGAGCTTGGGGAGGGCTCAATCAAGCTAGTGCAGGAAGTCGTTTTGAACAAACTCTCCCTGTTGGTGACAAACCGTTTCAAGTCTATTCTCTAGGGACACCAAACGGTATTAAAGTCGCTATTATGTTAGAAGAATTACGCCAATTAGGTATTAAAGAGGCTGATTATGACCTCTATCGTATTGATATTAGCCAAGGTGACCAATTTGGGTCTGACTTTGTTGCTATCAATCCAAACTCTAAAATTCCAGCTATGCTAGATCAATCCACTGATGAGCCTGTACGTGTCTTTGAGTCAGCTAACATCTTACTTTATTTAGCAGAAAAGTTTGAGCAGTTTATCCCAGACAATCACAAGAAACGCACTGAGGTACTCAACTGGCTTTTCTGGCAAACTGGAGCTGCGCCTCTACTTGGTGGTGGCTTTGGTCACTTTTTCCACTACGCACCTACGGCTATAGAGTATGCCATTGATCGCTTTGCTATGGAAGCCAAACGCCAGCTAGATTTGCTAGACAAAGAGCTTGCTACTAAAGCTTATATCGCAGGCGATGATTACACCATTGCTGATATGGCTATCTGGGGATGGTATGGACGTCTAGCTCAAGATAAGATTTGGGATAAGGCTGGTATCTTTTTAGATGTCAAAAGCTATAGGCATATACAAGCTTGGACAGAAAAAATTGCAGAAAGACCTGCTGTCAAACGTGCTTTAAGTGTTGATTACCAGCCTATCACGATTAAGGAGTAACTTATGTTTGATCATATTTTAGACAACATCATAGCCCATGACACAATCATCATCCACCGTCATATGAAACCAGATCCAGATGCTCTAGGTAGTCAAGTCGGTCTCAAAGAGCTTATCTGCCATAATTTCCCAGAGAAGCGTGTCCTAGTCACAGGCTATGATGAGCCTACGCTGTCTTGGATGGCGACAATGGATACCGTACTTGATAGTGATTATAACAATGCCTTAGTGATTGTCACTGATACAGCCAACACACCTCGTATTGACGACAAGCGTTATACATTAGGCGATTTTCTTATCAAAATAGACCATCATCCAAATGACGATCCTTACGGAGATATCTGCTATGTTGACACGAATGCCTCAAGTGCCAGTGAAATCATCTGTGACTTCGCCCTAGTAACTAAACTCAATTTCTCCGAACAAGCTGCTAGACTACTTTATGCAGGCATCGTCGGTGATACAGGACGCTTTCTCTACCCAGCTACTACTAGCAAGACACTCTCAATAGCTAGCATGCTTCGCCAATATCCCTTTGATTTTGCAGCACTATCTCGACAAATGGACTCCTTCCCGCTTAAAATTGCTAAACTACAAGGATACCTCTTTGACCATCTCGAAATCGACCCTAGCGGAGCGGCACGCTTGTTACTAACACAAGAAACACTAAAGGCTTTCCAACTTACCGATGCCGAGACAGCTGCTATTGTTGGCTTACCAGGAAAAATCGACAGCGTAGAAGCTTGGGCGATTTTTGTCCAACAAGCTGACGGTCATTTCAGAGTTCGCCTAAGAAGCAAATCAAAAGTCATCAACCAGATCGCTAAAGCTCATGATGGTGGTGGACACCCTCTAGCCAGTGGTGCCAACTCTTATAGCCAAGCTGAAAACGACCAAATCTATCAAGCCCTTAAAGATCTCTTTCAATAATGATAACGAATGTTTTTCAAAGAAAAAGCTTGTCAAGCCTTGTAAGTTTTGATAAAATAAAATAGTTAATTAACTATGGCTCACAAGAGCTATGGCAGAAAGGAAATCATTAACATGAAAAAAGACATCCATCCAGAATACCGTCCAGTAGTCTTCATGGACACAACAACTGGTTACAAATTCCTTAGCGGTTCAACAAAATCTTCTAAAGAAACTGTTGAATTTGAAGGTGCTGAATACCCACTTATCCGTGTGGAAATCTCATCAGATTCACACCCATTCTACACAGGTCGTCAAAAATTCACACAAGCAGACGGACGTGTGGACCGCTTCAACAAAAAATACGGTCTCAAATAAGATATCGTATCATACGACTAAACCCCTTGTTAAACAACAAGGGTTTTTTTAGCAATCAAAGTGACGTGATAAAGGTTATAAATCCTAGTACAACACCTGCTGCATTAGGTAAAATTAAGACATAATCTTTTTTAGGCTCCTTAGTCCAGCCATAAAGCACCCAAATCAAACACGAAATAGCCGCAAATAAAGGCTGGTAAGGCTCCCCTTGTCTGCCGTCTAAGTTGGCAACAATCTGAGGAATATAAGCGATGAAAACAAAGATACCCAAGGCAGCACCGATAGACCCAATGACAGTATTAAATTTTTCTTTTGTCATTTCAATAACCTCTTTCTAACAAAATAGAGCTTACCAATCATATCCGTAAGCTCTATAATGACTATTATAACAATTTAAAGAATATTCTGCAAGAATCTACATTTTTCAGTGCGCTACCATCTCTTGTGCCACTTCATGTCCTGTTAGCGAAGCTGGGTAATAGGTTGGCCAGTTAGACATCTCAGAGAGCAATTCTTCTTGACTGCTATCACCCCAAAAGATATGGAAATGACTGGATTTTGTAGGCTTGATGATATGATCGCTAAACTGTACGTACTTAAATTGGCCAGCATCTGCATCATTTGTCTCAAATAAATAACGTACACCTCGATTTCCTTTTTGGTAAGTTAAAATCTCATAGCCAACATAATGATAAGTGAAGGTCTTAGAGTCACCATTTTGCGTAAAGGTTATCGTATTTTTCTTACCGTCAATCTGGATATGTGACACATCTGTCTTGTAGCCTGTGTCATAATAATCTTTATATTCTTTGGCTGTTTTATCTTGTTTCAGTTTGGCTTTATAATCCCACACTTGATCTAGAGTACCATCTTCAAGGTAAGGATAGACAGACTGCCAATTTCCTGACCAGTCTGATAATGTGCGGTCCTTGACATCTTTTGTTTTAAAGTAGCCATTAGCGACTGTTTTGGAGATTTTATCTTCTTCGACCGCTTTTCCTGCCACAGAAGTTGTCTTTTCCAGAGCTTTTAGGTTAGCTGTCATCAGCGATATATAATCATCGCCTGCTTTTTCCTGCTTAGTTGTTAAGCTTTCAATTGGATTTAAGACCGCAGTCTTAACATCTGCTTCTGTCGCCAAGGTTTTAGCTACTTTACTAGAAGCAGTCTCCTCAAAGTAAATATAGCGAATACCATACTTCTTGACAAAGCTCACCAACTCTGACAAACGCTTAGCCGTAGGCTCACTCTCGGCACTAATTCCTGTAATAGCTACTTGGTTAAGGCCATAATCTAGTGCTAGATAAGAAAAGGCTGTATGCTGTGTGACAAAACTTTTCTGCTTGGCTTTAGATAAGGTCTCTTCATATGATTTATCAAGGTTTTCTAGTTTTTCAATATAAGCTTTAGCATTCTTAGTGAAAATCTCAGTCTTATCAGGATACTTGGCCGCAAAGCTATCACGAATCGTCTCTACTAAAGTGATCGCGCGTTTTGGAGACAACCAAACATGCGGATCATAAGCGTGATTATGGTCTGCTTCTGAGGAGTCGTGGTCATGATCTTCTTCTCCTCCAGCCAGTAAAAGCATGCCCTCAGTTGCTTTCACAAAGGTAGGGCCATCCTTACCGATACTTTTTTTGACATTGGATACCCATGTCTCCATATTGTCATCCATATAGACAAAGACATCTGCCTTTTGGATAGTCGTAATATCCTTTGTAGAAGGCTCAAAGTCGTGTGGCTCTGTCCCTGACTTGATGAGAAGGCTCACATTAGCTTCATCACCCACAACTGTCTTGGTAAACGCATAGACAGGGTAAAAAGTCGTCACAACCTCAATCTTATCATCAGCCTTAGCTATTACTGTGCTACCGAATGCCAAGCTTATCAGACTTAGTAGCACAGTCAACAGATAAATTAACTTCGTTTTCATCTATTTCTCCTTATGTTTAACCAGTTAATAGTTTACTGGTTAAGTATATCATATTTTAGCCATTATGCAACCATAAATTGTAAAAAATACCAAATCATACAAAAAAATCGCTTAACAGCGATTTTTTAAGAATGTGACTAATCAATAGCTATATAACGACGCGCCCCTGAATAACTAATATAAGAAATCCATTGATGCCCTTCACTGGTGATGACACTATCATAATTGACACTATTTCCTGCATCATAGTAAGCAATTGCTGCTGCATTCATGCTAGGAGATCCTTTGATGTCTGAGCGTTTTTGGAAGGTATAGCGACCACTTGATGGTATGCTAGTTGGTTTAGGAGCTGGTGTTGCTACTGGTGTTGGACTAGGATTTGTCACAGCTTTGATGGCAATATAGCGACGTGACCCACCATAAGAAATATAGGAAATCCACTCATAACCATCTGCTACCAAGGTTTTATCATAGTTAACACTCATACCCGCATCATAATAAGCTAAATCACCACTAGCATACCTCGCTTCACTCTTGATTCCCATACGACCGGTAAAGCGATAAGTGCCACTGGACGCTAGACTACTTGTTTGCTGTGAGCTTGACTGGTGAGGGGCTGGTGTACTTGGCTGAGTAGTCTGGACAGCACTCTGTGAGAGGTCTTTAAAATGAATATAACCTGATACCTGACTCTTATGAAAACTACGGCGCCAATACTTCTCAGGACCTTGACCAGCATTGAAATTGTACTCTTCGATGGTGACGGTGTCTCCATTTACTTCGGCAACCCATCCAACATGACCATAACCACCTGCTCCATTGACCCCTGATGAAAACCAAGCTACTGACCCAACGGCTGGATTCATATCAACACGATAGCCGTTAGCCCTTGCCACACTCCCCCAAGTGATTGCATTGCCATAACCACGTGGTAGCGTAAAACCATTGGCAGAGCTAAGACGAAAAGCGACAAAAGAGGTGCATTGGCGCAGATACATCCCCCAAGAATCAGCACCATATCCTGACTTCCAATGTGCTGGATAGTTATCTCCTAAAACAGCAGCTTGGGCTGGAGCAATACTCCCTAAACTACTGATTCCCATTAAAGATAAAGCAATCAACGATGTTAACTTCTTTTTATAAGTCTTTTTCATAAATCCTCCTCACCTATTTATACGTAGAAGAATATAAAAATGACGATAAGAGGTGAAAAAAACTAATTCATTGTAGAATTAGCCTTTTCATTTTATTGATGGTCGTCAGTTCTATCTGAGATAATATATCTTGGTCTTTCTTTAACTTCGAGGTATATCTTACCGATATACTCTCCAATAACACCAAGGCTAATCAACTGAATGCCTGCAACAAACATCACTAAAGCTAGATTGCTAGCCCAGCCAGATACTGTTATACCAAAGAAATATTGAAACACAATCCAAATAATCGCTAAAAAGCTTAGTCCAGCAACTATAAAACCAAGAGAAGCAATCATTCTAATGGGTTTTACACTTAAGCTGGTAATACCGTCAATAGCTAAGTTTAACATTTTGCTAAGTGGGTACTTTGATTCTCCAGCCAAACGTTCATGACGCTTATAATAAACACTAGTACTTTTAAAGCCAACTAAAGGAAACATACCTCGTAAAAATAAATTTACTTCTTTAAAATTAGCAAATTCATTCAAGACTTTACTAGATACTAAGCGATAATCAGCATGATTATAAATCGCTTCAACGCCCATCATGTTTAATAACTTGTAAAAACTTTGAGCTGTACTTCGCTTAAATAATGTATCCGTATCTCGATTATCACGAACACCATAGACAATTTCAGCACCGTTTTGATATTCTTTTATCATCTCATTCATAGCATTCATGTCATCTTGACCGTCACAATCGATTGAAATCGTAATATCAAAAGTCTTTCGTGCCTCCATCAGGCCTGCATAAACAGCATTTTGATGCCCTCTATTGCGACTTTGGGAGATGCCAATAATAGCCTCATATTCTCTAGCATAGTCTTGAATCAACGTCCAAGTCTTATCTTTACTACCATCATTGACAAATAAAATTCGGCTTGAGGGTGATATTAGCTGTGTAGTTATCAATTCTTCTAATTTTTTTAAAAACATTGGAACCGTAACTGGCAACACCTTTTCTTCATTATAACAAGGAACAACCACACAAAGTTTTGGTAATTCTCTACTCATCACTGTTTTCCTTTCCTGTTACAGATATACTCTCATCCTTTTTACGACTAGAAGCTAAGCTATATAGTCCAATAGATGATACACTCAATACAGCCGGTATAAACTGCAATAAGTATCTTGAACGTCCAGCTTCAAAAATGAGAAGAAACATTAAAGCACCAAATAACGCTATCTGCATCCACAGTTGATACCAATTATGAACGCTATAAGAGCGATAAAAGAAGACCAGGCCAACAGAAGCTATAATCCAAACCACCTGCATAGCCATGCCATATAGATAGTAGTTGTCACCTCCCACATAGACATAACTACGTACCCATGTGGCAAAAGAGCTGTCTTGAATTTTCTTTAACCAAGCTATATTGGGTCTTGTCTCTTCGCTAAGGACTCTTTCCTGTAGCCAACCAAACATGCCCTCACCAATCATCCAATAATATTTATAATAGAGATGCCCCGTGAAGGATTCAAAAGTATAGTTATCTAGCCTTTTTGAGATATCCGCTAGAGCTGTTTGATTGCGCTCAGCGCCTCTTGCTTGCGCGACTTCTTGAGGTATCTCGGCGTGGATATTACCTTGATAGGTGAGCCCTAAGTTCACATAATAGGCTAATGTCCTTGAAACACCTGGTTCATATTTGACAAATTCTTGATGATTTAGGGCAAAGGCAATTGCTCGATTGACAAGCATAAACGAACATAAAGCTAGGGCTAGCAATATCCCTATTTTTTTAAAATACTGTTTGGCTATTGTTGTTCGTGTGAGAAGGACAATAACACCAGCAATCATAAAGATCATAACAGTTGGTCTAAAACCATAAGTAATAGCCAATAGAACACCTGCTGAGATGGCATAAACAGGTTTATTAGGTTGGTAAACCACTTGCACAATAGCCCAAATTAAGCTGGTCAATAAAACAATCGTAATCGGATCTGAATAAGTATAAATATACTGCGGTGATAATCCCAATAAAAACGCTGACAATACAAAATTGATATTAGCTATAAAAATCCCCATCGTTTGCTTAATAATCTGATACATGATGACAATAGCCACATCGATAAAGGCGATATTCCACAAGGCTAATGCTACTAAATCATTGGCTCCAAAAATAGTATGATTGAGTTTCATCCAAATCACCAGTAAAAAATTATTGGGATAAATCGAAATATAGTCCGTTTCTAGCGCAAATTGAGGATTCGTTGCAATATTATAGACAACTGTCGTATCTGCTGCAGCTAAACCAAGACTGGTAACTGTTATCACTAACTGAAATATCACAAGCACCAAAAAGACGATAGCTTTGTGGTTGATGATGTTCTTATAGATAAAAGCTATTATCTGCTTTGTTTTTTCTCTGAAATAAAAGATTAACACCAGCAATAAGCTCGTTAGAATCAACAATTTAGCATCAATACTTTTCAAATCATTATAATTAAAAGTAAGATACTGAAACATAAAATATACAGCAAAATACAGCCAAAATACCATCAGCATGTTAAATATGGCATTGCCTATTTTTAATAATAAAGTCATTTAAAGTCTTTCTAAACAAAATTACTACACTAGATATAAACAATTAAGGAATACGTGGCTCTTGTAATTGGGCCATAAAATATTCTTCTATTTGCTTCATAATCTCTTTTTTATCATTTCCATCTATCCATCTTATACTATTATCTTCCGATTGAATGACATTTAACTCTGAATTATATATTGTACTAAACTCAGTATTTATTTCTTGAGTAAATAAAGAAGTTCCTAAAAAATAATTTGGTACTGATATATCTAAATAATCTAGCACAGTAGGGACTAAGTCTAACGAATTTCTACCATTGGCATCTACTACAAGAGGAAATACACCCTTATGATAAATGAAAAAAGGAACTTTTCCAAATGAATTATTTTGCCTTGGTGGGCTAGATGAAAATGCTGATTGATAACCGCTTTCTACATAAGTTGCATGATCAGATGAAAAAATAATAATTGTATTTGATGATAAAGAGCTATTATTAAATTTTTCAATAAACTTATTGAATTGAAAATCTAAATTATAAAATTTATTTAATACGGCATCTTTTCCGTCTTGGAATTTTTTATCAGGTGAATCTAATGTTGCATGTGTTCCAAAAGTGTACATTGTAATAAAAAATGGTTCACCTAGAGACTCATAGTATTTAGCTTCATCATATAAAAACTCATATGCTTCTTTATCAGATAAAGTATCTGCTGCACCATTTCTCTTACCTTTTTTATAGGTTACTTCATCAAAATTGAGCCTTTTAACATAATCTGAAAAAGTCAAATTGGCAGGCTCTGTATTGATATACTCTGTATGGTAGCCTTCATTTTTCAAAATGTCTTGAATAGAAATCAAAGAATTAGACTCATAATTTTCAAATTGATATCCTGAGTAAAGTTGACCAATAATTCCCCGATAAGTGGCAAATGTATGATTGTAATAATTAGTAAACTGTAAAGATTCTTTCTGGAGATTACTAATATTGGGCATAATAGAACGACTATCATCAATAACTTCCTGGGATAATCCCTCTGTCAGAATTAAAATAATATTAGGTTTCTCAATAAGATTATCTGGTTTATCTATAGCCCCTTTGATTTCAGAGTGATAGAAATTAGCAGTTACATTTGGGCTACGCTTAATTCGATTATGAATACTCAGTTGAGTTATTTTATCATTTGTGATTTTAAAATAATTATAAAATGGTGAACTATCTACTAATCTTAAGGAGAGACTAGATATTTCAAAAAAAGCTAGTGCTAATAAAATAAAATGATAGCTCCTACTAGAAACACGAATCTCCGTAATAGGAATAAATAACACCAATATAGTAGGAATAATAAAAAGTAAGTAAAAAGGTATCTT
Organism: Streptococcus lishijunsis; assembly: GCF_047290665.1. Lineage (NCBI taxonomy): Bacteria > Bacillati > Bacillota > Bacilli > Lactobacillales > Streptococcaceae > Streptococcus > Streptococcus lishijunsis. The sequence goes on from NZ_JBLBUC010000007.1 coordinate 42,549, forward strand.
TCCAGACAATGCCCCTATAGATTCTACATTAGACAGCATAACTAATGTCAGATACGTTCCACCAAAAAACATTAATAATTGTTCAACAATATAGAGAAAAAATAAGATACTATTTAGGATATTAGCAAATAAAAAACTTATTCTAAAAGCGTAATTAGAGACTAAAGCAACTATCAAGAGCTCAATAATACTAATAAAAATATAACTATTGTTTACCGTACAAGCCAACAAAGTTATGAAAAGAGCAAAGCTATATTTTACTAGTGTAAGAATATAGCCATACTTTTTTTCTCCCATAAAATCATTTTTAAATCTCAATTGATGCTTAAATGTTTTTAAAATATAACTATATTCTTGTCTATAAGACTTCCTCTTATGCTTGAAGTTATTATTTCTAAACAACATAACTCTATATCCTACTTTTTAAGTTTCCCTCTTAAGCGTCTAATAATATATTTGATAGCACTCCCTGGTCCACGATAAATATATTTAAGCGCTCCTTTGATACCTCCAATATGATCAAAATCAACATAAGTATTTGGCATAGTATCAGGACGTAAATTCAGGACTTCATTATCAACAAATGGTGTTATATACAGCTCATTTTTTGAAATTGCATAATCATAGTTATTTGCCCAAGCCAAATAAACTAATATACGTTCAATAGAATGAAGAATAGTGTGCTGAGGGAGCGGCTCTGCTGGAATATCCTCATCTGTTAAATTCAAATCAAAAAGAGGTTGTAACGCTTCACGCTTAAACCAAATAAAGGTTCCATAACTCATGATAAATGTACTAAACTGATTAAAATCCAGAGGTCTCTCCATGTCCATCCGTTCCCATAGCAAATTCATATCATCTGCAAAACGATTTTCGTTCCAAGGATCAACTATCTTAGTGTATCGGAAAAAACTTGGAATATCAGCAATTACTAAACCAAGATTCTCTCTATTTTCCAAATTTGCCAAAATGTTATTTGCTGGCTGAATCAACATCTGAAACAACTCATCACGCCAAGAATCCCCTACCCAATACGGATACTCCGGAGATTTTTTAGTATGAAAATGTCCGATGTAATCATAAGTTGTTAGTTCATCTCTTAATTTAAGCATGGGAATAATATCACGCCCTCTATTTCCCGTCAGAAAAATTTTAGCAGATTTACCCATTCGCTCCAGAATTTCTTCAATCTCAGCTTTTTTAACTTCCGTATCTGTCGTTAAAAAAAGGTCATAATCAAAATGAAAGGCTTCAAATTGATTTAAAAAGTACTCCAATAGATCCACATAATAAGTATGAAGATGCACTGCTACTTTCTTAGTATTCGAGTATGGCTTTAGACTTGACTCTAACACTTTTCGATCTAGTAAGTAAGGAGGAGTAGGAAGACTCACATCAGACATATGGTCCAGAATTAACTGAATAGGATAGTTACTTCTTGCCTCAATAGCTTTCAAAAGATAGGGTGACAAATGCTGTACTAAATCAAATGTTTTAATCTTAATGAATGGGACACCGTTATCCAGTAAAACATGGGGATAATGAATAGTGAAATTAGAATGAAAATATTGATCTGCAATAGAAGGAGTATCTAAAACCGCCCGATAAGAAAAACCTGCTTCTACAAAACGTTTAGTGTATTTCGTTTCATAGTTATCAATTACTTGTTGAACATCGCTATAAGCTTCTACTGATTTCCAAAAAGTTTGGAAAACATCAGATATCACAAGAGATTTTTTAAACACCATAAAATAAGATTGAAGGTGTTCATCAATATAGATATGTCCTGCATCTATAGCTCTATGATTTGTCATACCCCAAAAATCAATTGTATCATCCGATTCATATTTATCATAGAGCAGCTGCATATCCCAAAGAGGCCCAAAACAGGTATCATTCATACAGGTAACAGAATCATAATCTTTAATAGTATTAAATCCAATATCTGCCATCCCATCATGCCATGCCGCAAAATCATAACCGATGTTTTCTCTCTGAATAAACTCATCAATTAAACCCTGTTCATATAAGGAAGTTACATTATCACTATTAAGCTGACTATTTGAGATAAAAACAACTTTAGAAAATAGAGGGCGCATGCACTCTAACTGATAATAAACATGAGGGCTAATCTTATCATATTTATTAAAGTGAACATACAACAATAAACGTTTCATTTATTTCTCCTTAAAAAATGGGTGAATTTTGATGGTTTTCGAAGTAAAATAGATTCCGTTAGCGATTGATAATCTGATAATAATTTTTCGTATTTTTGCGTTACTTCTTCCAAAGCTTGACGATAAAATACTACTTCACTTTCTCTATCTAGCTGAGCATCCTCTAAAGATTTAATATTACTATTTAACTGTTTTTTTTCCCTTGCCAATACTTTAGCGATATAATCATCGGCCACTATATCATTGATATTGTAACGCTTATAACAGAGTTTAAGACTATCACCTTCTGATAAATTGACTCTATACTCTAAAAACGGATAAAAATCTGAGAAAATCACTGACCTAGCATCCAAAATACCATTAGAAAGAACTGGTAATAATTCTGTATTGTACGGTTGATGAACTAGCGAGAACTTCTCATAAAAACTTGGAATATTAGATGGCCTTATTTTAATATGAGTAACTTTCTTTGTAATAGGAATTTCAATGATATCTTCAAAGAAAATCTTTTTTTGAAAATCAGGTTCTTCAGCAAAACTTTCATTATCTGATAGATACAGTTTCAGATCTTCTTCCTTGATAGAATGCTCAATATCAAAATGACTTATTTGTGAAAAATGATAGGCAAGAGCATCAGATGCAAGATCTGGATGATAAGTTAAATATTTTCCTAAAATATAGGCATACGTTTCATAATAATAAACAAAATTTTCACGATTACTTATAGAAGTAGATAAAACCCTGTAGTTCAGATGGGTAGTATAACAAGGTACGGCTTTAGCTCCTCTAGTAACAATAAGGTTAAAGAAGAAGTCATAATCTTCTAATTTCTTGTAATTAAGTTGATGATCAAAGCGCACATCAGCAATCTTATTAACTCTCACCAGAGAACACGAATCTATAAAATTTTCACGATAAAGGCGAGATAGTGAAAATTCAGATACTTCTAAAACAATATCTTTTGTCTCAGGATTAACAAGACTAGTATAAACAATATCTGCTTCTGTTTCTTGAGCTTTTTTAACAAGTTCCTCTATATAGTTCTCTTCTAAAAAATTATCACTATCCATAAAAAGGAGAAAATTCCCTGAAATTTGTTGAAAAGCTTTGTTTCTTGTAGCGACCAATCCTTGATTATCATGAACGTAATACTCTGTTCGCTTAAAAGGAGAATCTTCTAATACTCTTTCAATCACCTCTCCAGAGCCATCTGTTGAACCATCATTCCAAACAAATAACTCAATAGAAGAATAACTTTGATTAAAGATGCTTTTTAAACATTTTTCAATATAATCTTTATGATTATAACAAGTAACCACTACAGAAACTAAATCAAGCTTTTGCATATTCCCATACTCCATTACGCTGGATTAAACCTGTTGCTGAATCTTTGGCTGACAAATCATCCTTAGCAATATCATTACGAGATAACAAAATAACTGGTGTATTTTTTGCATCAGCAAAAGCTATCATCTTATCTTTATTATCTCTGACAGACACTTGTAATTTCATTTTTAAATTATTGACATTTGACAAACTACAACGGTAAATACAAGTCTTAATTCCTTTACCTTGTGTCATATAATCCATAGAATTATCATTATAAATCCATATATTACGATCAATGTCAGTTAAAGAAAAAGCTATATAAGTTTCCATATCTTCGAGCACCTTGTACGATATTTTAAAAGCAATCTCTTCTGCAGGTTGCGTCTGACCATCTGTCAGTAGTTCAACTCTCAAATCATCCACAACTTTTTTTTCAACTGATTTACCAGCCGTATTTTTTTCAGTATTTGCATTATCAAAGCTGTATTGATTAGCAACTTCATCAGGTTCTCCCACAGCTTTAATCAATCCATCCTCAATTAAAATAGCTTTATTACAATATTTTTTAACAGCCCCCATGTCGTGCGTAACTAAAATTGTTGTCTTTCCTGTAGTCTTACGCTCCAAAAAATAGTCATTACACTTGCGTTGGAAAGCTTCATCACCAACAGCCAACACCTCATCTAAGATAAGGACATCGCCTTGTGCCTTGATCGCAACAGAAAAAGCTAGACGAACTTGCATTCCGCTTGAGTAATTTTTTAGCTTTTGATTCATAAACTCAGACAACTCTGCAAAATTAACAATATCGTCATACATGGCGTCAACTTCTTCTGTCGTAAATCCAAGCATAGCACCATTCATATAGACATTTTCACGACCAGTGAGCTCTGGGTTAAAACCAACACCTAATTCAATAAAAGAAACCATTTTCCCATTAACAGTAACTTTTCCCTTTTCTGGGACATAAATTTGTGAAATGATTTTAAGGAGCGTAGATTTTCCAGAACCATTTTTGCCAACAATTCCAAAAAAATCTCCTTCTTCGACATCAAACGAAATATCTTTTAAAACATGTTGCTCTTTGTAACCTTTAATTCCTTTAAAACGATTTACTAAAGCTGTCCGTAAACTTTGCGTACTCTCAGTTGGTAACTTGAAAAATTTACTTACATGTTCAACTTTTACAGCAATTTTTTTATCTGTCATTATAGAATCTCCGCAAATTTCTTCGCATTTTTATTAAAAATGATATATCCAATTATAAAAATAATGAACGGCAGGATATAAGGAATAAGCGCAATAGAATGGTTATTGATTAACTGCCATCCCCTTAGACTTCCAGAATAAACTAAGTAGTGTCTGAAATCTTGAATAACTTGTGCAAGTGGATTCAACATCATTATTTTAGCAACCGTAACTTGTCCTCTTTGCAAAATAAATGTCAATGAATAAATAATCGGTGTAGCATACATTCCTGCTTGCATAACTACTTCCCAAATAGGACCAATATCCCTATATTTAACAAATAATGTTGCTAATATAAATGCAATACCAGTTGCAAAGATAAACAGCTCTATAAATAAAGGAATCGTTACTAACCAACCACTTGTAATATCAACACCATTAACAATGGCGAAGACAAAAACTACTGCTAAATTAATAGCATAGTTGATAGAAGCCCCAACTACAGAGGAAATAACTATAATTTCTTTTGAAAAGTTAAGTTTTCGTAATAAATCACCACGTGATACAATAGACATCATCCCCATGTTAGTTGCCTCAGAGAAAAATGTCCAAGTAACCATCCCTAACAATAACCCAATAGCATAATGTGGTGTTCCGTCATCAAATTTTAAAAAACGGACAAAAACTAAATACATAATCGTAAACATCAATAATGGTTTTAAAATAGACCATAGATGCCCTACCAAACTACCTTGATAGCGTAGCTTGAAATCAGTTTTAACCATCTCTCGTAAGAGAATACGGTTTTCTTTACTAAAGACGTTCATGAGTTTCTCCTATAACCAAATTTTGTAATAATCAATGTCCTAAAGACAAGGGTGTGAAACCAGCGGTTTTTAGCAAAACCATAGCGCTTTAGAGTCATCACTCGTCTCCACATAGGCTGCTGTAAAATACCAACATACGCTTCCACTAACGCTCTATTATCTTCTGCTAAATCCAATTTTAGCAAATGCTTTGCCTGCTTTTGACTTGATCTAATCAAATACCAGTATTTAGATACCAAAGCTTGCGGATTGAGCCAATTTTTCAAACGCTTTTGCAAAGTCCTAGCACCAAGCACATTGTTATCATGCTGACGATACAACTCGCCTGGCCTATCAATATAAATCAGTTTTCCAAGAGCTGAGGCTATCAAGGCCAAATACCAATCATGCATCAAAAGCTCCTGAGTATCTGTCCATAACTCTGCCAAACAGTGATTAAGAGCAGACACACCACCTGTCACTGTATTTTCCGTCAATTCTTGACGTAAGAGTGTATTAGCATGGTGAGATTGCGTCGCAATCATACTCTCATGGGTCACTCTCAGCTGGCTATCAACGACTTTTAAGTCCATATAAACCATAATAGGAATATCTGTTCGCTCATTTGTTAGCACTTGCAGTTGCCTAGCCACCTTATCCTCAAGCCAAACATCATCCTGATCACTAAAGAAATAATAATCAGCTTCTTCATACTTTAATAACTGATAAAAAGAGTTGATAACACCTATATTGCGACAATCATTAGCATTGATAAACGAAATCCGTTCATCTTTTTGAACATAGCTCTCGATAATCTCTCTGGTCTTATCACTTGATCCATCATCACGAATCAAAAGTTGCCAATCTTTAAAAGTCTGAGATCTTATACTTTCAATCTGCTCTGCTAAAAAGGCTTGTCCATTGTAGGTTGACATCAAGATATTAACTTTCATGATAATAATAATTCCTCGTACTCTCCTACAATCTTATCCCAAGTATAATCTTTGCTAATAATGTCCTGCGCTTTTTTAGCATACTCATCAACATCTACCATATGATCAGAATTATCAATAAGACGAGACAAAACTCCCCTCTCCTTTTGCCAATACAGACTACTATCACGCGCAACCGAGCGATTAAAGGAGACATCTAAGACTAGATTAAGCTTAGTATGACTAAGGGCTTCTAAGAGTCCTGGATTGGTACCTCCGACTTCGTGCCCATGAATATAGGCAAAGGCATTTTGACGGATATAAGTCAAGAAATCTCTATCATAAACTGTCCCAACAAACTTGATACGCTTATCCTTGTCAAAGCCAGTTTCTTGCTGCAACTGTTCAAAATAAGCGCTGCCTTGATGATTACAAATAATCACTAAATCTTTGGTTGTTTGAGATGCCATAAACTCACGAATGGCTAACTTATAATTATTTTCAGGGACAAAACGTCCTACAATAAGATAATACTGATGCTCCGAGATACCCCATTTAGTAAAGACTTGACGGACTTTCTCTGAACTAGATATCAAGCTAGAAGGAGTCGTTTGTGTTCCGTAAGCAATAAAATGTATTTTAGCTCTCGGATAAGATGCTTTGATATACTCTTTAATCCCTACATTATCAGCAATAATTAAATCAGCCTTTTCAGCCATTTTCTTCTCAGCGTACTTCAAATAAGCTTGCACTGGTTTAGCCCATTTGGAGCGTTTCCACTCCAAACCATCAGGATTAACAAAAACCTTACCTCCATAAGCATGAACTTTACGGACAAAATGGCTGATAAAAGCCCCAATGGTATTCCCTAAAATATAAAAAATCGGCGCTTCTATCTTTTCCTTGCGACAGAGCTTCAAAGCATAGTTAATAGCCATCATATCATAAAAAATCACACGTGATGGTCCTAATTTGGGGGAAACCTTAATCTGAAAACAGTCTGCACCCTCATACTCATAATGTTTGCCATGCTCTTTATCACTCAGACAGGCAACGTGGTATCTTATCTCATCACTTTTTTGGTTCTTGACTAACTCCTCAACAAAGGTCTCAAAGCCACCATAAGTCGCTGGCAAACCACGACTACCAATAATGAAAACGTGCTGCAAGACACTACCCCCATCAGTTATAATAATCAACCTATTATACCATAAAAAAGAAGACATAGCGACCTAAAACCTATTGATAAAGCCCTAAAAAAAGAGATAGCAAAGCTATCTCTTTTTATTTAACGTCTTGCTTGTAAAGTTCTTTTAAGGCATCCTTCCAACTTGGAATCACAAATCCTGTCTCTTTAGCTTTAGTCAAGCTGAGCGTTGAGTTTTTAGGACGTTTAGCTTTGGCTGGAAATTGACTAGAATCCACAGGTTTAACCTCAACATCTGTGTCTTTTAAAATTTCACGAGCAAAATCATACCATGTCGTATCTTCATCAGCATCATTTGACAAATGATAATAACCAAATGCTTTTTGATTTTCAGCGACATAGGTCATGAACTCTGCCAAAGTACGTGTCCAAGTTGGACGACCATATTGATCGTTAACAACGGTCAAAGTGTCATGTGATTTAGCTAGATTTTGCATGGTAAAGACGAAGTTTTTACCATAGTTACCAAAGACCCAAGCTGTACGAATAATGTAGAATTTTTCAAGGTATTTTTCAACAGCCTCCTCACCCAAACGTTTCGTACGACCATACTCTGTTTGGGGGTCAGCAGGATCATCAACTTCCCATTCTTGACCAACTGGCTTTTCACCATCAAAGACATAGTCTGTTGAAATATAAACAAAAGTAGCATCCCATTTAGCTGCTGCTTGTGCGACATTTTCTGTACCAGTAACATTGATCGCATAATCAAGCTCTTTTCCTTCATCCTCTGCCATATCCACTGCGGTGTATGCTGCACAGTGATAAACTAGAGTCGGCTTAACTTCTGCAAAAACCTTGTCAACCATCTCTCTGTTAGTGATATCCATCTCAGCGACATCAACAGCCACATACTCTTCATGGCGCTCATCTAGCAGATGACGCAATTCTGTTCCAAGTTGACCATTTGCACCTGTAATTAAAATCATATCATGCTCCTTTTTGTTCTCTAAGCTATGATTCATTATACCTTAAAATGACATTTTTTTCATCTTTTTATGCGTTTAGCGAATACCTAAGGCAATGCGTGCATAGCGACTCATCTTTTCGACAGACCAGGCTGGTGTCCAGACTAATTTAACTTCGACATGTGTAGCCTCTGGAACATCCCTCATCGCATCGTGGATTTGATCAGTCAATAAATCCGCCAAAGGACAGCCCATGGTTGTCAGTGTCATATCAATCTCAGTATTCCCATCTTCAAATCGAATCTCATATATCAAGCCTAGATTGACAATATCAATACCAAGCTCAGGGTCTATCACCATTTCCAAAGCTTCTAAAATACGATCTTTAATCTTAGCGACTTCTTGGTCACTATAGTGCTTTGACATGTCTCAACCTCCTCATCTTAGAACTTGCCTATCCAGTGAGCTAAAAACAAGTCCTAATCTTCCATAAAGTCTTTTAGTTGTTTGCTACGACTTGGATGGCGTAATTTACGAAGCGCTTTAGCTTCAATCTGACGAATACGCTCACGTGTCACATTAAAGACTTTACCCACATCTTCTAGCGTACGCATCTTACCATCATCAAGACCAAAGCGCAGGCGCAAGACATTTTCTTCTCTGTCTGTCAGCGTATCTAGCACTTCATTAAGCTGTTCACGCAATACCACTCGAGTCGTGTACTCAACTGGATTTTCAATGGCCTCATCTTCGATAAAATCACCTAGATGACTATCATCTTCTTCACCAATTGGTGTCTCAAGAGATACAGGCTCTTGAGCGATTTTCAAGATTTCACGCACCTTGTCTGGTGTCATATCCATACGTTCTGCAATCTGCTCTGGAGTTGGATCTTGACCCAACTCTTGAAGGAGGTTACGCTGTTCACGAACCAATTTATTGATTGTCTCTACCATATGGACAGGGATACGAATCGTTCTAGCTTGATCGGCAATAGCACGCGTAATCGCTTGACGAATCCACCAGGTTGCATAAGTTGAAAACTTAAATCCTTTGGAATAATCAAATTTATCCACCGCTTTCATCAAACCCATGTTACCTTCTTGGATAAGGTCAAGAAATTGCATACCACGCCCTACATAGCGCTTTGCAATAGAGACTACCAAACGAAGATTGGCTTCTGCTAGGCGCTGTTTAGCTTGCATATCACCTGCGGCAACAGCCAAGGCTAACTCTTTTTCCTCCTCATTGGTCAAAAGGGGAACAACACCGATTTCTTTAAGATACATCCTTACTGGATCATTGACTTTAGCAGAGTTATTACCAAGCAGCTCCTCATCGGTCAACTCTTCTGGCTTTGGTCCTTCAACGACATATTTGCTAGAAGGGTTGCCATCCTTATCTGTAATAGCAATGCCGCCATCTGTCAGACGCTCCAACAAGTCATCAATCTGATCAGCATCTAAAGTAAAGGGAATGACCAGTTTTTCAGTAACCTCATCATCAATTGCTGTCCCTGCTTTTTTATGGTTACGAATAAAATCTGCAACTTGTGCATTAAAGGTCGTCATTTCTTTCTTTTGTGCCATAGTTTCCTCATTCCATACTTCTTTTTTGGGCAATCAATTCGTCTAAAGCAAGTGTTGCGCCATCAACATCACCTTGACTACTTGATTCACGAATTTGTTTACTTTGTTTTTGAAGGTCTGCCTGCCTTAAAATTATCTCACGCCGCTTTTCAAGTTCCTCTAACTCACCTTCTGTCACCTCTTTGGGCAACTGCTCTGCTAACACACGATAGTAAATATCAGCTGTTTTTTCGTCAACCTCTGCCAAATCTGACGGCAAAATATCCCCCTCTTCACACAAAAGTCGATACAAGACATCTAACTCTTTGGTATGAAAGAAAAAATCCAAACGGTTACGGTAAGATTGTAAGAGATAATCATGATGCAACAAACGATGAAAAAGATGTATCTCTGAACGCTCCAAAGCACTGGTGCGAGGTGAGATGGGACTTGGAATAAACGCTTCTACCTTTGCCTGTACTTGAGATCGACTTTGCCGTAAGAGGAGACGCTCATTATTGACCGCTTGCTCCAGCTGGTCATAGTTAAAATCAGGTAGTAAATCCGCTAATTTTCGGATATAGCTGTCCTGTGCTGTTAGGGAGCGTTCTTTAGCGATAAGCTTAGCCATCTGCTCTACATAAGCAATCTGCGCTTGCAGATTATCTAAATTATCTGGCTTTAGATAATCTATATAAAACTCTACGGCACTGATACGCCCTTGTTCCAACAACTTTTTAAGTGCTTCTTTAGAGTGATGCCTTAAAAATTCATCTGGATCCATCTGCCCAGGAATCTTAACGATATCCACCTGCATATCATCTACAATATCAAGTGTTTTTGAGATAGCTGCTTGCCCTGCATTGTCCCCATCATAAGTCAAGACAAGTTTTTTAGTAAAGCGCTTGAGATGAGCTAGATGCTCTCTCGTCAAAGCTGTCCCCATAGATGCTACGGCGTTCTCAATACCCGCTTGATAAGCTGCAATAACATCCATAAAACCTTCCATGAGATAGAGCTCTTGCTTTTTAGGCGCTAGCAATTTTGCTCTATCCATATGATATAATTCGTAAGATTTATTGAAAATGACGGTTGAACGTGTATTTTTATACTTAGCTACTTTATTGTCAATATCCTCACTCGTCCAGATCCGCCCAGAAAACGCAATCACTCGCCCTTTGTCATCTGTCAACGGAAACATAATCCGATTTTTAAAGGCATCATAAAAACGATTCTGGTTGTCATCAACATTAAAGAGCCCAGAATGACTCAGAGCACTTTCTTGATCCTTATACTTACGACTCAGCTGCTGGTAGAGTAAGTCTGGCTGATTGGGAGATAGACCAATATTAAAATAAGTCAGCACATCTTCTGAAATACCACGCGCATAGAGATACTCTTTGGCTTGTTGACCTTCTTTGGTAGTCATTAAGATAGCATGATAAAACTTAGCAGCTTCCTCATGCATGTCATAAAGTATCTGATTGGGATCTTCTTTTTGAGATTGCGTAGGCTCACCAATATCAAGACGAATCCCAGCACGCTCAGCAATCACTGCCAAACTCTCCATAAAGCTAATCTGGCGGTATTCTTCTAAAAACTTAAAGACATCGCCAGATTTACCACAACCAAAACAATGGAAAAACTGTTTGTCCTCCACAACGTTAAAGGATGGTGTTTTTTCCTTATGAAAAGGACATAGACCCAAATAACTGCGCCCAGTATGAGTCAGCTTAACAACTTCTCCAATGACATCCACGATATTGACACTATTTTTTAAATCAGCTATCATTTCGCGGCTAATGGCCAAGGAGCATCACCTCCACATCCTTATTTTTCGTTTTGTGATTTATTATACCATTTCTTAATCTTTTTGTAAAATCGACAGCTTATTGTCTTCTTATATAAAAAAGCTATTTTTTGAGTCATATTATTTGCCCCCAGAAACTTTAGCTGATATAATGGATATATCATTTAATAAATTAACATTTAAGGAGTATTTATGCTTAAAGAGCTTAAAGAGTTTTTGTTCCGTGGTAATATTCTTGACCTTGCGGTAGCGGTTATCCTTGGTGCTGCTTTCAACGCTATTATCACATCACTTGTTGGTGATATCATTACACCACTTATCCTAAATCCTGCCCTCAAAGCGGCTGGTGTTGAAAAAATCGCTGACCTTGCTTGGAATGGTGTTGCTTACGGTAGCTTTTTGAGCGCTATCCTTAACTTCCTTATCGTTGGAACAACTCTCTTCCTCATCGTTAAGTCTGCTAACAAAGCACTTGCCTTTGGTAAAAAAGAAGAAGAGGAAAAAGCTGAAGCTGGTCCTAGCCAAGAAGAATTGCTTACTGAAATTCGTGACCTTTTGGCTAAAAAATAATGATATATCAAGAAGATCGTTTATCACAAACGGTCTTTTTCTTGTGCACAAAATAAAAAAAAAAGACTAGATAATTTAGTCTAGCCTCTTTTTATCATATTAGAATTTTTTGCGTTTACGTGCAGCTTCTGATTTACGTTTACGTTTTACAGAAGGTTTTTCATAAAATTCACGTTTACGTGATTCTTGAAGAGTTCCTGCTTTCGTAACAGAACGCTTGAAACGACGAAGTGCATCATCAAGTGATTCATTCTTGCGTACGATAGTTTTTGACATAGTTTTCACCTCCTCAAGATATAGTAACAGAACTGTCCTCTTTATATAATAGCTAAAGCTATCCTTTTTGTCAATAGATTTTTAGACTTTTTTGTAAAGTTTATCAACAGCTCGTCTAACCTAGACGTTCTTTTAATTTTTCCACAAAGAGATAGGCAGCAGGGCAAATCAAGGTATTTTTAAGCGTCAATTGATTTATCTGATAGATTTTTTTGCGATCAGTATGAGGAAATTCACGACAAGCTTTAGGACGTACATCATAGATTGTGCATAACTTATCTGATCCCAAAAATGGACAAGGCATAGCTTTAAATACCTTATCACCATCCTCATCAAGGCGTAAAAAAGTCTCTTCAAAAACACCTAGCTTCATCTTAAAATGCTTTGCAATACGTTTGATATCTGCTTCAGTGAATAAAGGCCCAAGATTTTGGCAACAATTAGCACACTTGGTACAGTCAATCTCATAAAAAACGTCTCTATGCACTTCTTGAACAATTTTATCCAAATTTTTAGGCGACTTTTTCTTTAGACTTGCTAAAAATTGACGGTGTTCTTTTTGTTTGTGAAGCGCTAATTCTTTGTAGCGCTCAATAGCAACCTCTGTCATCATCTCTTCCTTTTTTCTCTCAGTTTATCATATTTTACCGCATTTGCCTAGACAAAAAACCACCTAAGGTGGTTTACTTAATCATTGATAGATTGCTCATAGGCAGATTGGACAAATTCGTCAATTTTGCCAGAATCTTTAAGTTCTTTAATCACTTGGTTAATCTTATCTTTTAGCTCTGTACTACCTTTTGGCATAGCAATAGCATAAGCATCCGACTCACCTGACGTTAATGTAACGGATTCTGCAATCGCTAAATCACTATTTTTTTCAACATAGCCTTTAGCGATTGGTTTTTCAAGGACAACGGCATCAATTTTTTTATTTTTCAGCTCACTAATGACCTCACTATTTTGCGTTAGTGCAACAACCTTAGCCCCCTTCAACTGTTCTTGGGCGATACTTTCTTGGATACTTCCTTTTTGAACGGCTACTTGTAAGCCTTTAAAATCATCTGCTTGTTTATACTTATCAAGTTCGTCTTTTCTAACAATAACGACATTTTGAGACTCATAGTAACTATCTGAAAAATCATACGCTTTCTGACGCTCTTTGGTCGCTGAAATCCCTGATACGGCAATATCTGCCTTTCCTGATTGAAGGCTAGAGAGAACGTTATCAAAAGACATTGATAAAAACTTCACCTTGACCCCCAGCGCTTCACCAACAGCATTGGCAATATCGACATCTGCCCCAACAACCGTATCCTTGCCATTTACCAAGGTTTTAAATTCAAAGGGGGCAAATTCAGGATTTAGAGCGACCGTTAAAGTCCCTTTATCTTGAATGCTTTTCAATGAGTCACTGGAGCTACTATTAGAAGAGGTGCCACAAGCACCCAATGCTAGAAGAGATACCGCTAATAAACTACCACCAATCAATTGTTTCCATTTCATAATCATTCCTCTTTTCAGTCTTTAATGTAATATAAAGCTATTATAAGTTATAATTATGCGGTTGTCAAGTTATAAATGCAAAAATATCCATTTTAAACTTATAAACATTCAAAAAAAGAGGTATAAAACCTCTTTTTTTAGTGACTATGCCAGATATCTTCATTGTATTGTTCAATGGTACGATCAGATGAGAAGAATCCTGCTTTTGCAATGTTTTGGATGACTTTTTGATTCCAACTATCTTGATCTTCATAGTCTGCAAAGACTTGCTCTTTAGTCGCAATATACTCTTTCAAATCAATAAGAGTCATAAACCAATCTTTACCAATCAACTCATCACGTAAACGATTTAGTCGCTCAGCATTACCTAGCGCTAATACTTTTTCATCAACAATAAAATCGACTGCTTCTTTGATTGCTTCATCATTAGCATAATAATCACGTGACACATAGCCTTCTGTCGCATAAAGGTCAATAATCGTGTCTGAATCCTTACCAAATGTGTAGATATTGTCTTGGCCAGCCAATTCGGCAATTTCAACATTAGCACCATCCATTGTCCCTAAGGTCAAGGCACCGTTTAGCATGAATTTCATATTACCTGTACCAGAGGCTTCTTTAGAAGCAAGCGAAATCTGCTCAGAAACATCTGTGGCTGGAATTAAGTGTTCTGCAACGGTCACATTATAGTTTTCCACAAGATGCACATTGAGATATGGGCTAACTTCTGGGTCATTGTTGATCAGCTCTGACAAACATAAAATCAAGTGAATGGTGTCTTGCGCGATGATATAAGCAGGAGCTGCTTTACCACCAAAGATAACTGTAATTTTGCGTTTTGGCAAGTGACCACGCTTAATCTCTAAATATTTATGAATCACATAAAGAGCATTCATTTGTTGACGTTTGTACTCGTGGAAACGCTTGATTTGTGTATCAATGATAGAATCCGCATCCAACTCAATGCCTTTATTCTCCTTCAAATAACGCTGTAGAGCCAGTTTATTGTGATATTTTATCTCAGCCAAACGTTTATGTACAGCCTTATCATCAGCAAAATCTAACAATTTCTCCAGCTGTGTCGCGTCATTTAGATACCCATCACCAATCAACTCTTTAAGATAATCCGCTAATTCCTGGTTGGCAAATTCTAGCCAACGTCGGAAAGTGATACCATTGGTCTTGTTATTAAAGCGCTCTGGATAAATATCATAAAAAGGCTTGAGCTCTGAATGTTTCAAAATCTCTGTATGTAGGGCTGCAACGCCATTGACACTGGTTGAAAAATGAATGTCCATATGCGCCATGTGTACACGACCTTCTTCATCAATGATATGAACAGACTTATCACTGTATTTTTCAGCAATCATCGCGTCTAAACGCTCAATAATAGCAACGAGATGAGGAACTACCTCATTGAGGTAATCAAGAGGCCACTTTTCAAGCGCTTCTGCCAAAATCGTGTGGTTAGTATAGCCTACCATTTGACTGACAATAGATACTGCCTCATCAAACTCAAAGCCATGAACATCGGTCAACAAACGAATCAACTCAGGAATAACCAATGAAGGATGGGTGTCATTGATTTGCACATAAGCATAATCTGGTAAATCATGAAGATTAGATCCTCGCTCAAGCGCTTCATCAATCAATAGCTGAGCCGCATTTGAAACCATAAAGTATTGTTGGTAAATACGAAGCAGCTCACCACTCTTATCTGAATCATCTGGATAAAGAAACAGCGTCAAGTTTTCTTTAATTTTTTCTTTATCAAAAATGATACCATCATGAATCAAATCATAATTCAAACCATCAATATCAAAGAGATTAAGATAGTTTTTGGTATCCTTGTGATAACCCAATACATCCATGCGATCAAGACGAGACGTCAAGGTAAAGTCCTTAAAAGGCACCTCATAACTAATATCTGTCGGCAATAACCACGAATCCTGTTCAATCCAATAGTTGGCTTCTGCTTCTTGCTGATTTTGCTTAAAGACTTGCTTAAATAAACCACAGTGATAATTGAGCCCAACGCCCTCACCATTGATACCAAGTGTTGCCATTGAATCGATGAAACATGATGCTAAGCGTCCAAGACCACCATTACCTAACGATGGTTCTGGTTCGACATCTTCAATTTCTGCTATGGATTTACCAGCTAGCTCCAACTCTTTTTTCACATCTTTATAGATACCAAGATTGATTAGGTTATTGGACAAGAGTTTACCAATAAGAAACTCTGCTGAAATGTAGTAAACCTTGCGCTTAGCGCTATTTTTACCTTTTTTAGATGCCAATGCCTTCACATAGTCTAGGAGATTAACATAGATAGCCTCATTTGTCATCTGAGCCAGTTCTTGGCCTTTCTCCTCTACATAGTTAGTAAACGTTGTCATGATTGTCTCCTATTATTCCTCGTATTCTTCATCACGTCCACGATGATAGACGTTTGTAATTTCTGTCAAAAAGTCTTTATGGCTTTGAGTTAAGTCATCTGATTTCATGCGCCACTGCCAGTTGTCACCTAGCGTATTTGGGGTATTCATACGACTAGAAGCTGGTTTGTCAAGTAAATCCTGCATACAAGTGATAGCAATCTCACTAACCGTGCTATACAAGGTGCGTAACATAGTCTCTACGATAGGCTCAGATGGCAGTCTGCGCATATAGAGCTCCGCATAGGCTTGCTGCTCCTTCGTGAGATTATCAAACCAACCATTGATAACTTCGTTGTCATGAGTCCCTGCGTAAGCAACGCTATTTTCAGTGTAATAATGCGGCAAATCTAGGCTAGATCCAGTCGTATCAAAAAAGCCAAATTCTAAGATTTTCATCCCTGGAAAAGCTGTATCACTCAAGAGTTGCTCAACCTTCTCATCAATGTAGCCTAAATTTTCAGCGATAATTGGCAAATCACCTAATTCTTCCTTGACGACATCAAAAAGTTTGCGTCCTGGTCCTGGCTGCCATTTTCCGTCATTAGCTGTTTCATAGTCAGCACGGATCTCCCAATAATCAGAGAACCCTTTGAAATGATCGATACGAAGCACATCATACATGGTCACACCAGCTTTGATACGCTCAACCCACCAAGCATATTGACTTTTTTCATGGGCGTCCCAATTATAGATAGGGTTCCCCCATAATTGACCATCAGCACTAAATTCGTCTGCTGGGACACCTGCAATAGCTGTCGGACGACGTTTGTCGTCTAACTTAAAGAGCTCAGGCATCGTCCATACCTCAACACTATCTGCTGAGACGTATATAGGCATATCACCAATAATCTTAATACCATTTTCATTGGCATAAGCTTTTAGAGCATACCATTGTTGGCTAAAGAAATATTGAGTCACTTTATGATAGAGAATGCTATCGGCTAAGCTGACACGGTAGGCTACCAAGGTCTTGGCGTCTCTTTGAATAGCCTTCACATCGTCCCACTCAGTCAACGCTTTATTGTCGAAATACTCTTTTAGAGCCATAAAGTCTGCATAGTCTTCTAGCCAAGTTTCCTTAGCTTCAAAGGCAGCTAACTGCTCCAGATTAGCTTTGTCTGCTAAAAAGCGCTCAACGGCTTTTTCTAGAATAGGGCGACGTTTTTGATAAACACGCTCATAATCCACAGATGTCTCATCTTTTCCAAAATCAACCCCTTCATAATCAACAGCTAACAGGTAGCCTTCCTTAGCTAAGAGATCCAAATCAATGAAGTGGGTATTACCTGCGATAGCTGAAAAGGATTGATAAGGGGAGTCCCCGTAACTTGTCGTTGTTAATGGCAAAATCTGCCAATAAGTTTGATTTGTCTCTGTTAAAAAATCAACAAAATCATAGGCGGATTGACCAAAGCTTCCAATACCAAATTGGTTTGGTAGAGAGGTAATGTGCATTAAGACACCACTTGCTCGTTTTGCCATAATAATAATCTCCTTGTACTCTTGTTTACATCTTTTAGTTTAACGCAACCGTTTGCATAAGTCAAGTCTTTCTTCAAAAATTTTCTAAAAAATATCGCTTACATCCCCGGTAAGCCTTTTCTAACACTAAAACAGAAGAGCAAGCTCTTCTGTTTGTCGTTTAATCTTCTAACTCCCAAATCTCTTTGGCATACTCACTAATCGTATCATCAGCACTAAAGCGTCCTGACTGAGCGATATTTGTCAAACTCATACGCATCCAAGTCTCTTGCTGACGATAGAGCTGGTCTATCTTTTCTTGAGCTTCCACATAAGATGCAAAATCTTCAAGTAAGAAATACTCGTCATTGTGAGTGATAAGACTTTCGTAAATTTCAACGCCTTCTGCTTGACTATTTGGAATAGTGCCATCCACAAAACTATCCACAACACGTTTTAAGATAGGGTTATGCTCATAAACACCACGAGAATAATAGTCATGCTTATCATAGTGCTTATAAACCTCATCTTTGGTCATACCAAAAATAACAATGTTGTCCTTGCCGACCTCATCTTTGATTTCAATATTGGCACCATCTAGCGTCGCTAGAGTGACTGCTCCTGTCATCATAAACTTCATATTGGATGTACCTGAAGCTTCTTTAGAAGCCAGTGAAATCTGCTCAGAGACATTGGCAGCTGGGACGATTAACTCCGCTAAACTCACGCAGTAATTCTCTAAAAAGACTACCTTTAACTTACCACCAAGACTAGCGTCATTGTTAATCACATGGGCTAATTCATTGATAAGTTTGATGACAGATTTGGCAAAATGATAAGCTGGTGCCGCTTTAGCACCAAAGATAAAGACTCGAGGGTGGATGTCCTTATCTGGATTGTCTTTTAAATCCCAGTAAAGTTTGAGAATATGAAGCACATTTAATAGCTGACGCTTATAAGCATGCAGACGCTTGACTTGCACATCAAAGATAGCATCCACAGACACCTCTATACCAGTCGTATCCAAGATATACTTAGCAAGGCGCTGCTTAGCTTCTTGTTTGACTTGGTAAAAATCACGCTGCGCTTCACTATTATTCACAAAATCCCTGAGATGTTCAAGCTTATGAATATCGTAGCGCCACTCTTTACCTACCCATTTATCCAGCATAGCTGACAAAGGACGATCCGCAATTTGAGTCCAACGTCTCTGAACGATGCCGTTAGTTTTATTGTTAAACTTTTCAGGAAATAGCGTGTAAAAAGCATGCAAGGTATCTTCTTTGAGCAATTCTGTATGCAATTTAGCAACGCCGTTAATCGAATGCCCACCAATAATAGCTAGATGAGCCATGTGAATCGTATCGTTTTTGACGATACGGGTATCTTCAATCAAACGAGCATCAATACCATCTGCTGCTAAAGCAGACACATAACGCCTATCAATCTCCAGAATAATCTGATAGACACGTGGCAAGACATGCTTAAATAAACCTGTGTGCCATTTCTCAAGCGCTTCTGCCAAAATCGTATGATTGGTATAACTCATGGTTTTTTGTGTGATATCCCACGCCAAATCCCAATCAAGACCATACTCATCAATCAATAAACGCATAAATTCTGCAGGCGCAACAGCTGGGTGTGTATCATTGATATGCACCGCAATTTTCTCATGAATCCGCTCAAGTGGTAGTCCCATTTTCAAATACGACTGGATAATCGTTTGAAGCCCTGTACTTGTCATGATATACTCTTGCACCAAACGCAGTTCCCTACCTTGTGCACTAGAGTCATCTGGGTAAAGTACAGAGGTGATATCCTCTACACGACGTCGGCTCTCAATCGTCGGATAATCAAGCTCATACTCCTTAGGAATCTCAACATCCCACAGACGAAGATTGTTGACTACGTCATTTCCAAAACCTATCTGTGCCACATCATACGGTACCGCTCTTAAGACCTGCGCTCCTTGATAGACAGGTGTGAGACTTCCTTGACCGTCTGATTTGAGATAAACATCACCGTAGAGCTTGACAAGCACCGCATCATGGTCTTTTCGTGTCTCCCAAACATTGCCACACTCTTCTAACCAAGCATCTGGCAATTCCACTTGATAACCATTGACGATACGTTGTTTAAATAACCCATAACGATAGCGTAGTCCATTTCCAAAACCAGCATAGCCCTTAGTAGCTAATGAATCCATAAAAGCAGCTGCCAAGCGTCCCAAGCCACCATTTCCAAGCGCCATATCAGGCTCTCTTTCCTTAATGGCCTGAAAATCTAAACCAAGCTCACCAAAAGCCTCCTCCACTGTCTCTAAAATACCTAGATTGAGTAGATTTGTCTCTAACATCCGTCCTGGTAAAAACTCAATAGAAAAGTAAAAAGCGACTTTTTTTTGCTCCTGCATCAACTGTTGACGTCTCTCTAGCCACATGGGTGTGTAATATTTACGCACAGTCGTAGCTAAAGCAACAAATAGCTCTGATTCTGTCGCATCTTTAATCTTAATCTGCTTGGTCTCATGAAGCGTCTGTTTGAAATCCCTAATAAAGACATCCTTACTTAATTGCATTTTCCTTCTCCTCTTAATTTTCCCTCATATACAGGAAATTCCAACTGCAAAGCAATTGGAATTTCGTCATAGACAATCGCATCATTAAACGATTGTATCTCTCATTAACTCAATAACGCTTGGTACAAGTCTTGATAAGCGCCACTTGCACTGTCCCAAGAAAAGTCCATCTCCATAGCTTGCCTTTGAAGCCTTTGCCATGACTTTTTATCATGGTAGTACACCTCTAGCGCTGTTTCCAGTGTTTTAGTCAACCAATAGCCTGAAAAGGCCTGAAAACCAAATCCTGTCCCTGTGCCGTCATGCTTATTGTAAGGAATGACAGTATCACGCAGTCCTCCGACTTCGTGAACCACAGGTAACGATCCGTAGCGCATAGCCATCATTTGCGACAAACCACAAGGCTCAAAAGCACTTGGCATCAAAAACAGATCGCTGGCCGCATAGATTTCTTGAGCCAACCCAAGATCAAACATAATATTAGCAGAGATTTTATCAGGATAGTGCTTTGCAAACCACTTAAAACTCTCCTCAAACTCAGGATAGCCTGTCCCTAATAGGGCAATCTGAATATCTAGCTGCATAAGCTGGTTCAACTCTTCTACGACCAAATCAAAACCTTTCTGGTCAGTTAGGCGTGATACAATACCAATCAATGCCACATCCTCACGTACAGGAAGCCCCAATCGCTCCTGCAGAGCCTCTTTATCCCTTGGTTTACCAAATGGATCATCCACTGAAAAATTATAAGGAATAAAGCGATCTGTATGTGGGTTGTAAAGATCCGTATCAATCCCATTTGTAATACCTGATAATTTACCAGCCTCCATACGTAACACTTGATCTAAGCCCTTACCAAAGGCTGGTGTCTTGATTTCCTCAGCATAAGAAGGAGAGACAGTAGTGACACGATCCGCGTATAAAATCCCAGCTTTTAGCCAGTTAAGACAATCATTCCATCTCAGTGTGCCATCAAGATAGCGTTCATTGCCAACCCCAAATAAATCCCACAACATACCTGAGTCAAACTGACCTTGAAACTCGATATTGTGAATCGTAAGAACCGTTTTAATGGAACGATAAGCATTTATCCAACCGTACTTTTCCTTTAGTAAAAAAGGAATCATAGCTGTGTGATAATCATGCACATGAAGCACATCTGGAATAATATTGACCTTCTCCATAATCTCTAGCGCAGCTAATTGAAAGAAAGCAAAACGCTCGCCATCATCCCAATCGCCATAAACATGACCTCTAAAGAAATAATCACGATTATCAATAAAGTAAAAGGTCACACCATCTTTTTCTATTTTCTTGACGCCGACATAAACATGACGCCAACCAACATACGTGTAAAAAGAAAGCACATCTTCTACATCTTGACCAAACTTGCTATCAATCATATCATAGTAAGGCAAAATGACTGATACCTCATTACCGCGCCTTACCAACGATTTAGGTAGCGCACCAATAACGTCTCCCAAGCCGCCTGTTTTGGCAAATGGTGCACTTTCTGCTGCTACAAATAAGATTTTCATTCTATTATATCCTCTAAGACTTCTACTCCTTTAGCAATAACGACAGGTTTTTCTTTACTGCCGTGTACTTTAACACCTGATGCAATTGTAACATTTTTATCTAAAATAGCATACTGAATACTTGCTCCAGATCCAACAGTGACTTTTGGAAAAATAATACTATCTCCAATATGAGAGTCCTCATCAATACGGCAATTTCTAGATACAATGGAATGCTCTACATCACCTTTGATGATACTACCAGAAGAAAATTGAGAATTACTGATATGAGAATGCTCATCAAAGTAAGTAGCCTCCTCATTTTTAATCTTGGTATAAACTTTTTGATTAGAATAAAGGAGTGAGTAAAATTTTTGCGTATCCAACATATCCATATTAGCATCATAATATGATTTAACCGAACAGATATTAGAGAGGTAGCCTGTATATTCAAAGGCCAAAGCATTTTCGTCTAAAGCCAGCTCACGTAAGAGATAGCGGATTTTACGTGGCTGCTCCTTGCTCGCTTCTTTTTCCAAACACTCAATCAACCAAGGTGTGCTCACAACATAAATATCTGCCGACATCTTATGAAGTTCATCGACATCGTTGAGCTGTGTTTCACCAACCACATGGTCTGTCTCATCAATCTCTAAGATTTCATTGTCTGCTGAGATAGAGGTCTTAGGCAATTTTTTATAAACAACCGTAATCTTGCTTTCGTTGATTTCATGAAGGTGAATGACTTGTAAAAGATCGATATTACAAAGCACATCACAACTCATATAAACGGTCTGATCAGTCCCTGAGCGACGCAGATAAGTGATGATTTGCTCATAATAGTCTTTGTTACCTAGCTTGCTATCATTTTCCGTATTGTAAAATCCTAGGAAATAATGGCTCAATAAGGTATTTAGCCCCCACTCACGTCCGCTTCTGATATGGTCAAAGACAGAGCGGATATTTTGCCCTCTAAAAATACCATAAACGCTTTTGATACCAGCATTGGCTAGACTTGAGAGTTGAAAGTCAATCAAGCGATATTTCCCGTCAAACGGCAGACTCGCTAGCGGTCTGCTGTCTGTTAGACTGAGCATATCATGATAACCGATTGTATTTCCTAAAATTGCTGAATATTTATCACTCTTCATTTGGAACCCCCACTACTTCATTATAGCCAACAACTTGTATCTCGTCTTGACCATCAATCACAACATCTGCACCAATAACAGCACCCTCACCGATAATCGCACGGTTAATCTTAGCACCTGGTCCAATAATAGCCCCACTCATGATGAAGGAGTCGGTAATTTCAGCACCTTCTTTGACTTGGACATTAGTTGATAAGATAGAATGATTGACTTTTCCAGAGACAAAACAGCCATCAACAATCAATGAATCCTTAACTTCTGCTTCTTCTGTAATATAATTTGGTGGCGCAATCAAGTTCTTTGAATAAATCTTCCAAGAACGGTCACGACTGTGCAACTCATTATCATCTCCGATATACTCCATATTGGCTTCCCAGAGAGATTCGATGGTTCCTACATCCTTCCAGTAACCATCAAAATTGTAAGTATAGACACGATCCCCTGCTTCTAGGTAGGCAGGAATAACATTTTGACCAAAGTCTGACATATCAACATGATTCTTTTCAGCATTAACTAAAACTTCACGTAGGCGCTTCCAATTGAAAATATAGATCCCCATGGAGGCCTTAGTCGATTTTGGATGCTCAGGTTTCTCTTCAAACTCTACGATACGATCATTTGAGTCTGTATTCATAATCCCAAAACGGCTAGCTTCTTTCAGAGGCACATCAATAACGGCAACCGTAAGGCTAGCTAGATTATCCTTGTGCGTCTGAAGCATCTCATCATAATCCATCTTGTAAATATGATCTCCTGACAAGATAAGCACATACTCAGGATTGATACTATCAATATAGTCTATATTTTGATAAATGGCATGGCTAGTCCCTTCAAACCAACGATTACCCTCAGTAGCTGAATACGGTTGCAAAATCGTCGCTCCAGAATTGATACCATCAAGCCCCCAACTGGAGCCATTTCCGATATGGCTGTTAAGTGCTAGTGGTTGATATTGTGTAATAACACCGACATTACTGATACCTGAGTTGGCACAATTAGACAAGGCAAAATCAATAATGCGATAACGTCCGCCAAATTGAACGGCTGGTTTAGCGATACTTTGTGTTAATTTTCCAAGACGTGTTCCTTGACCACCCGCAAGGACAAGAGCTAACATTTCATTCTTCATTTAGATTTCCTTTCTTTGACGTTTTAAAGCGACGTTTCAACTTCCAGATACTAGCACCCATTGCTGGTAGGGTAAATGTAAGTGTATTGGTATAATCTTTCCACAAGCCTTCTTGAGTTTCTGTGTCCAGATTTTTCATCTTCCAAATGCCTCCAAATGCCTCTAATTCTGTATTCCAGACTTCTTGATAGAGACCTGCAACAGGTAAGCCAATTGTAAAATGAGGGCGCTCAACAGGTGTCATATTAAAGACACATACCAAAAAATGACCTTCATCATCTTGTCTAATAAAGCTGAGAACACTTTGATCGCGATTATCAGCATCAATGATCTCAATCCCATCGTAGCTATCATCAATCTTCCAAAGCACCTCGTGCTCTTTGTAGAAGTGATTTAGCGTAGCTGTAAAGGTTTTCATTTTTTGATTCATGCTATCTTCTAAGTTGGACCATTCTAGCTGGTCATTGAATTTCCATTCTAAAAATTGTCCAAACTCACTACCCATAAACAATAATTTTTTCCCTGGGTGACACATCTGATAAGTGTAGAGATTACGTAACCCCGCAAATTGATTGTAGCGATCTCCCCACATTTTATGCATCATGCTCTTTTTACCGTGGACGACCTCATCATGCGAAAATGGCAAGATAAAGTTTTCCGAAAAGACATACATAAAACTAAAGGTTACAAGATTAAAATCATGCTTACGATACACAGGATCTTCTTCATAGAATTTTAAGATGTCGTTCATCCACCCCATGTTCCACTTATAATCAAATCCTAGGGACTCACTGGCCCCTAGATCAGTGACCTTAGTTCCGCTAGTACTCTCCTCAGCAATCATCATGACATCTGGATGATAAGATTTGATAACACGATTGAGTTTTTGCAAAAAGCCATAGCCTTCATAGTTTCGATTACCGCCATCAACATTCGGTGTCCATGGACCAATGTCATAATCCCTATAAATCATATTGCTAACCGCATCGACACGAATACCATCAATATGATAAAAATCTAGCCAAAACTTAGCGCTTGAAATCAAGAACGACTGCACTTGATTTTTCCCCAAGTCAAAGTTCAATGCTCCCCAACCACGATTGTGCGCTTGATCTCGATCCTGATACTCAAAGGTCGGTGTCCCATCGTAGTAAGCCAGCGCATCATCATTGATGGTAAAGTGTCCTGGTACCCAATCTACAATCACACCGATATTATTGAGATGGCAGGTCTCGACAAACTCCTGAAAATCCTCTGGTCTGCCATAGCTATGCTCAAAGGCAAAATAGCCCATCAGCTGATATCCCCAACTCATGTCTAGTGGATGTGCCATTAAGGGCATAAACTCAACATGCGTATAGTTCATCTCCACTAGATAAGGAATCAGCTCCTCAGTCAAATCCTTAAACTGATAGGGACTACCATCTTCATGGTATTTCCAAGACCCTGCGTGCACCTCGTAGATATTGACAGGTCTATCCTTAAAACCAAGAGCTTTTCTGCGTCCCAACCACAAGTCATCGCGCCACTTTCTCTCAGGCAAATCCAGCAAAACCGCAGCTGTTCCTGGCCTTTTTTCAAAATACAGAGCAAAAGGATCAATCTTTTCGACTTCTTTACTATTTGAGCGCCTCACCAAAAACTTGTAGAGCTGTCCTACTTTAGCTTGTGTGATAAAGGCTTCCCACACACCAGCGTCATTTCGCTCCATGATGTAAGGGTTTTCTTTCCAGTTTGTAAAATCCCCGATAACAAAGACTGCCTGTGCATTTGGTGCCCACACACGAAAGACAAAACCATCTTTTCCTTCTCTGATTTCTCTGTGTGCACCCAGATAATCCTGTGCCTGATAGTTCTCACCAATACCAAAAGTCCACAACGCTTCTTTGGTATTCATAACATCACCTCTTTTAACCAATTACTGTGCCATCTTGTAAGCTCCTTATTTACCTCTTTTACAAAAGGTGTTATAGTACTCCTTAAAAAATCTAATAATTATTACAAAACAGCCAGATACCTAAATACTAACATTTATCTAATTGTTTGTAAAATAATTATATGCTCTAATATAAACGTTTTCACATTTTCTTTTTAACTCTTGCCAAAACTAGCTCTAAAACCCTATTAAGTAAAGTATTTAGAAACTTAGCTAAGCAAAAATAGCCTAAGAAACTTAGGCTATTTTTTAATTTCAAAGACCGACGCGGACAAAGCATCAAGTGTTTTGGGACGTTTATGTAAGCGTTTTATATTCGTAATTAGTATAGCATAATCTGCCATATCTGTCATCTCATTTTCCATAATTTCTTCAGAAAAATTAAAAATAATACGATAATGCTTCTCACCAATCATATCGCAAATGATGATATGGTCAACTTCATCAGCCTTTTTGATGTATAGATGCTCTCTAATCTCCTCAAAGCTTTGATAAGAAAAGGCAGCATCATGGCGTTTTAGCTTTATCAGAGCACGGATAAAAGCCATGGTAGAGTGGTGTTTTGTCACATTATTCCAATCAATTTGATTGACTTCATCTGGCGCATTATAGCTGTTCATGGCCAAACGCTTATCGCTATCGGTCAACTCCCCATGAGGTCCTGTCGGATAGAGCTTACTTCTTAAAAATTCTTGTCCTAGCTGCATAAAGCTCATCCCTTGCATCAACAAGCCCATGGCACTGGCTAGCTCCACGCGCCTAATATGCTGATGATGGTCATCATCTGGATGCAACTCAAGCAATAAATCGTTTAGATTGTAGTTATCATGTGCCTCAACATAGTTTAGCACTTGATTTGGACTTAGATAAGGGCTTAGCTCATCACTACCTAACATCCCCTTAGCGACTACCCCTTCTGTACTAGCACCAGAGACAAAGCCACGCTTAAAATGCCCATAAACTTCAGAACCCTTAATAGCATCTCTGACATTATCGTTAAAGAAGCCGATATTGGGCATCAGGTGGGCATTATCTTTTTTGGCTTTTTGTTCTGGCAAAAGCCCCATGCCCATATCCCATCCTTCACCGTAGATGATAATATTGGGATCAATCTCATCGACTGCCTGTCTGATACGGTTCATGGTCTCAACATCATGTAAGCCCATCAAGTCAAATCGAAAGCCGTCAATATTATAGGTATTTACCCAATACAAGATAGAATCTATCATGTACTTGCGATACATCTCCTTCTCGCTGGCCGTTTCATTTCCACAGCCAGAGCCATTTTGAAAGCTACCGTCTGGATTCATACGATAATAATAATCAGGGACCACAAGCTGAAATACCGAATCACGAGAAGCGTAGGTGTGATTATACACCACATCCATGATGACACCGATACCCGCATCGTGGTAAGCTTGAATCAAGGTCTTCAACTCTAAAATACGCTCTTCTGGCTTATCAGGACGACTTGAAAAACTAGCTTCTGGGACATTAAAATTCTCTGGGTCATATCCCCAGTTGTAAGCATAGACTCCCTCTTTATCAAACGTCTGATGGTGATCAAAAATCGGTTGCAATTGCACATGGCTAATACCTAGCTGCTTGAGATAGTCAAACCCTGTCTTGTCTCCAAAGGTATTTTTCGTCCCAGACTCACACGCACCTAAAAACAGCCCACGCTTATCTGGGCTGACACCAGATGTCTCTGATTTTGAAAAATCTCTGATATGCATTTCGCTAATAACAGCTTGATTGGGATTGGTTAGACGCCACGTTGCCTCATGACCGTGCTTGACACAAAAGCCTTCTGGCTTTGTACGTTCTGGACTAAGGATAACACTGCGCTTACCATTGGCACTTGTGGCTGTACTATAGGGGTCACGTACCTCACTGACTAGATAATCACGAAACTTAAGCCGATAAGCATAAGCTTGTCCATCATGATCACCTAAGATACGTGTCATCCAAACACCGTGCGTATTATCCTGATGATTGTCAACGTCTTGAGAAATACCCCTTTTCATGGGAAGAATTTGCTCTATGGGTGCGTCATCACGCGCGCTTTCGTAAAAAATCAAATCCACCTGCATAGCTGTCGGTGCCCACAAGCGAAATTCTGTCGCTTGCTTATCATAATGACTACCTAACCAACCATCAAAGCCCCAAATGCGATCAAAACGCTCATGATTAAGAGCCATATCAAAGGCATGATTGTCACGATGGCGATAATAGCGACTGCTAATCGCAGCCTGACTCGAGTAATAAAGCGTATCATCTCCCTCAACAATCCAGACTTCTGTCACATCAAATCCCATGTGACGCTCAATCTTAAAATCACGCGTCTTAACCGACCAATCTTGATTTTTAACGATGACATAGACATGCTCTAAAAAATAAGGGCTCTCAAAATCAAGTTGCCCCACAAGCCCAAAATGATCAAAACTGGAAAAAGGAACATCCTCTCCCTCATGTAAATCAATCCACTTCCACAAGCTATAATCAAAATAACTACCAGCTTGGCTGTGATAATGAACAATGACACTATTTTTCATCTGCTTCGTCTCCTAATACGATTATTGGTTTTAATCTTTTTTACGCTCAACTACTGATTCACGCTCAATCAAGCGAAACGGAACAATGATTTTCTCACTATAAAAGGTCTTAGACGACTTGATTAGCTCTAATAAACGTCTCAGACTACTTTGCCCTAGCTGTTCAACATTGACATCAAACGTTGTCAGGTAAGGATGTACAATAGTTGAAAAGATGGAATTATTGAAGGTAATCAAGGAATGCGTTTCTGGTATTTGAATGCCGCGTTGTTTCAAATCTTGAACCAACTTGACAGACAAACGGTCACTCACACAGACAATGCCTGTCACATCATACTGCCACAAGACATCAAGGAGATTGTCCAAAGTTTTAGGAAAATCCGTACTAAAAATCAAGTCATCTAAAGGCGTTAGGGCTGCCTGAGTCATAGCCCTCAAATAACCAAAGTAGCGCTCCTTTGAAATTTCTGATGATTTATCATCTGTCACAAAAACAATATTGTGATGGCCTTGAGCTAGCAAATACTCCACCGCTTGACTGCCCATCAATTGATTATCATTATCAATATAAGTAATCTCATTTTCATTACCAGTTGATGAGCCGACAACAACAAAAGGTAACTGATTCTCTAGGAGATACTGCCTGATAGGGTCATTTTTCTCAGAAAAGAGAACAATAAAACCATCTACTCGCTTTTGCTTATGCATCAAGCGTACTTGTGATTCTAGCTCTTGCATAGTCATACCCGTAGCGATAGACACTGTCACATCGGATTGCTGCGCCTCATAAGTAATCGCTGAGATGATATTCATGAAAAAAGGCTCACTCAAACGCTCAGGGGTCACTAAAGGCGGCAAAACAACCCCTATCGCTTGGGTCAACCCATTTGCCAACATCTGAGCAGCGACATTAGGCACATAACCTAACTCATCCATGGCTTTTCGCACTTTTTCCTTTGTCTTTTGGGAAATAGAGCGATTGTCTTTTAAGACACGACTAACCGTTGATGGATTGACACCAGCTCTTTGCGCCACATCTTTAATTGTTACCATCAGATTTCCCCTCCTTTTCTTTTATCGTATTAAGCATACTTTACTAACAGTATAATAAACCTCATGCCACAATGCAAGCGCTTTTCATCATCTTTAGAGATTTCCTCCAAAAAATCAAGCAAGAACAAATATACGACTCTCCTATCAGACATAAGGCTGGTATCATTAGAAATGTAATCCCTTTCTTTTAAAATATCAGCAGTCTCAAAAAGATTTAAAATTTTCGATAAAAACACTTGACTTTTTTTGCAAACGGTTGCATAATATAAGTGTAAATCTTAAACGTTCCTTAAAGGAGGGGATCTTATGGCCAAGAAAACTTGGAAAAAATGGCTTGCAGCCTCTGCTGCGCTTACTTTAGCCGCTGGTCTGGTCAGTGTCGCTAGCATTCAACAACCTGCCCATGCGGCATCAAAGACAACTGTCAAACTTTGGGTTCCAACAGACTCTAAAGACTCTTATACGGATATTATTAAAAACTTCGAAAAAGAAAATAGCGGTATCAAGGTCAAAGTCATTGAGTCAAATGGCTCCAAAGCTCAAGAAAATGTCAAAAAAGACCCAAGCAAAGCCGCAGATGTCTTTTCACTCCCACACGACCAGCTTGGTCTCTTAGTCGAGTCAGGTATCATCCAAGAAATCCCAAGTGATTATGCTAAAGAAATCAAAGAAAATGATACCGAACAAGCTGTCCTTGGTGCCCAATACAAAGGCAAAACCTATGCTTTTCCAACTGGAATTGAGTCCCAAGTCCTCTTCTACAATAAAGAAAAACTCTCAGCTGAAGATGTAACATCTTACGAGAGCATTACTACAAAAGCAACATTTGGCGCTAACCTCAAACAAGTCAATGCCTATGCAATGGCACCACTCTTCTTTTCCGTAGGGGATACCTTATTTGGTAAAGATGGTGAAAATCCAAAAGGCACTAACTGGGGTAATGAAGCAGGTGTTTCTGTCTTACAATGGATTGCTGACCAAAAAGATAACAAAGGCTTTGTCAATATCAACGACGACAACATGATGTCAAAATTCAGTGACGGTAGTATCGCTGCTATGGAGACTGGTCCTTGGAACTTTGCCGCTGCCCAAAAAGCTATCGGTGCTGATAAGCTCGGTGTTGCTGTCTATCCAACTATCTCTATCGGTGGTAAAGATGTGCAACAACAAGCCTTCCTTGGTGTGCAGCTCTACGCTGTCAACCAAGCACCTGCTGGCTCAGACACTAAACGTATCGCAGCAAGCTACAAACTCGCTTCTTATATCACAAGTGCCGAATCTCAAAAACAACAATTTGAATCACGCCACATCGTCCCTGCTAACAAGGAAGTCCAAGCGTCTGAAACTGTACAAGCCAATGAACTCGCTCAAGCTGTCATTACAATGGGTAGCTCAGACACTTACACAACCGTTATGCCTAAACTAAGTCAAATGAGTACTTTCTGGGAAGAAAGTGCCGCTATTCTTAGTGATGCTTACAGCGGTAAGATCAAATCTAGCGACTACCTCAAACGCCTCAAACAGTTTGATAGTGACCTCGCTAAAGCTAAATAAGATGTAAAAAACGGAAACTTGCTAGCACCTTTTTTGAAGATGAGCAAGTATCCGTTTTTTAACAGCTTTAATCATCTATACCTTTATTAGAGGAGACAAACTCATGCAAACTACTCCTAAAAAACCACTCCAGCTCTTTAGTGAAACCTTTCAAAAAGGCGATGTAGCGACCAAACTCTCCTACATCATCATGGGAGCTAGTAATCTCAAAAACAGACAATTTATTAAAGGAACCCTATTTCTCATCAGTGAAATCATTTTTTTGATAAGCTTTATCTACCAAGTCATTCCTGCTATCAAAGGCTTTATCACTCTAGGAACCACTGAGCAAGGGATGACCACAAAGACTGTTGATGGCATCAAAATCCAAGTTGCCACCCAAGGTGACAACTCCATGTTACTACTCATCTTTGGGATTGCTTCTATTGTCTTTTGTCTAGTCTTTCTTTATATCTACTGGTGCAATATCAAAAGTGCCGCTCATCTTTTAGAGCTAGAAGCACAAGGAAAACCTATTCCCAGCTTTAGAGAAGATATTAAAACCTTATCAGACGGGCGCTTTCATATGACTCTTATGACTATTCCGTTGATTGGTGTGCTACTCTTTACCATTGTCCCACTTATCTATATGATTTTGCTAGCCTTTACCAACTACGATCATAACCATCTGCCCCCAAAAAGTCTCTTTGACTGGGTAGGCTTGGTCAATTTTGGTAATGTCTTTAATGGACGTATGGCAAATACTTTCTTTCCTGTCTTATCATGGACTATGATTTGGGCAGTATTTGCCACTGTAACCAACTTTTTCTTTGGCATTATCCTTGCCTTACTGATCAATACAAAAGGTCTCAAATGGAAGAAGATGTGGCGTACCATCTTTGTCATCACCATGGCTGTACCTCAATTTATCTCACTTTTGACCATGAAAAATCTGCTTAATGATGGTGGTCCTGTCAATATCCTTCTTGAAAAATTAGGACTTATCTCTCAGCCACTACCATTTTTGACAGATCCTATCTGGGCTAAATTTTCCATCATCTTTGTCAATATGTGGGTCGGTATCCCTGTCACCATGCTGATTGCAACAGGTATCATCATGAACCTACCTCAAGAGCAAATCGAAGCCGCTGAAATTGATGGTGCCAATAAATTTCAAATTTTTAAATCCATCACCTTCCCGCAGATTTTATTGATCATGACACCAACACTTATCCAACATTTCATTGGTAATATCAATAATTTCAACGTCATCTACCTCTTAACAGGTGGTGGTCCTACCAACTCAAACTTCTATCAAGCAGGAAGCACAGATCTCTTGGTGACTTGGCTCTACAAGCTAACGGTTAGTGCTGCTGACTACAACTTAGCTTCTGTCATTGGTATCATTATCTTTATCGTATCTGCTATCTTTAGCTTACTGGCTTACACACGCACCAACTCATACAAGGAAGGAGCTGTTAAATAATGAACACAAAAAAACGGCTTAACCTCGCTTTTGTCTATATCTTACTAACAGTGCTTGCTATCATATGGCTCTTTCCGATTGCTTGGGTCATCTTGACAAGCTTTCGTGCTGAAGGCACCGCTTTTGTGCCCTACATCATCCCTAAAACATGGACTTTTGACAACTACATCAAGCTCTTTACCCAAAATACATTTCCTTTTGGACAATGGTTTTTAAACACCTTGATTGTCGCAACTTTTTCATGTATCATCTCAACCTTTATCACAGTTGCTATGGCTTACTCGCTAAGTCGTATCAAATTTAAGCATCGCAACGGCTTTTTAAAGCTCGCTCTTGTACTCAATATGTTTCCTGGCTTTATGAGTATGATTGCTATATACTATATTTTAAAGGCGCTTAACCTTGACCAAACCCTAACAGCACTTGTCTTGGTTTACTCAGCTGGAGCTGCCCTTACCTTTTATATTGCTAAGGGATTCTTTGATACCATTCCTTATTCGCTAGATGAGAGTGCTATGATTGATGGGGCAACACGTCGTGATATTTTCTTTAAAATCACTCTCCCTCTCTCAAAGCCCATCATCGTCTATACAGCCTTGATGGCATTTATTAGCCCATGGATGGACTTTATCTTTGCTAAAGTCATCTTGGGTGATGTCACACACAAATACACCGTCGCAATCGGACTTTTCACCATGCTACAAGCTGATACCATCAATGAGTGGTTTATGCCCTTTACAGCAGGATCTCTACTCATTGCTATCCCAATCACGCTTCTCTTTATGTTCATGCAAAAATACTATGTCGAAGGTATCACAGGCGGCTCTGTCAAATAGACTCAGACAACTTTAAGAATTCAAGATAGGAAGATATAATCATGACAACTCTACAACTTGACCACATTTATAAAAAATACCCAAATACCAGCCACTACGCTGTCGAGGATTTCAACCTAGACATCAAAGACAAGGAATTTATCGTCTTTGTCGGTCCTTCTGGCTGTGGTAAATCAACTACCCTACGTATGATTGCAGGGCTTGAAGATATCACTGAAGGAGAACTCAAAATTGACGGTCAAATCGTCAACGACCTCTCACCAAAAGATCGTGATATTGCCATGGTCTTTCAAAACTACGCTCTTTATCCTCATATGAGTGTCTATGATAATATGGCTTTCGGCTTAAAACTACGTAAACACACTAAAGAAGACATCGACACACGTGTCCGTGAAGCTGCTAAGAGTCTTGGCTTGAGTGAATTTCTAGATCGTAAGCCAGCCGATCTCTCTGGTGGACAACGTCAACGTGTTGCTATGGGACGCGCTATTGTTCGCGACGCTAAAGTCTTTTTAATGGATGAGCCACTCTCCAACTTAGACGCTAAACTAAGGGTAGCCATGCGTGCTGAAATCGCTAAAATTCACCAACGTATCGGCTCCACAACCATCTACGTCACCCACGACCAGACAGAAGCCATGACTTTGGCTGATCGTATCGTTATCATGTCTGCTACTAAAAACCCTGACGGCTCTGGAACGATTGGACGTGTTGAGCAGATCGGTAGCCCCCAAGAGCTCTATAATCAACCAGCTAATGTCTTTGTCGCAGGCTTCATCGGAAGTCCTTCGATGAATTTCTTTGATGTCATTGTTCAAAAAGACCGTCTGACCAATGACCAAGGACTGACACTAGCTCTTCCAGAAGGACAATCTAAAATTCTTGAGCAAAAAGGCTATCTCGGCAAAACAGTTACCTTTGGTATTCGCCCAGAAGATATCTCAAGTGATACCATTGCCCAAACAGCTTATCCAAATGCTTCTGTCACAGCCACTGTCGCTGTATCTGAGCTCCTCGGTAGCGAAACCATGCTCTATCTAAAACTAGGAACGGATGAATTTGCCGCTCGTGTTGACGCTAGAGATTTCCACAACCCAGGTGATAAGGTACAACTGACCTTTAACGTGTCAAAAGGGCACTTCTTTGATAAGGACAGTACTAAGCGTATTACTATGGATTAGTGCTAATTGTTTATATAGGAAAACACCTAGTTTTGAACTGCTCCCTGTCAAGTGGACAATGAAATAATAAAAGATTTAAGCAACGGCCTTGTTCCT